>DXEZ01000168.1 GCA_019114715.1 Candidatus Sphingobacterium stercoripullorum
AGCAGACTCCTCTTTCATTCTAAAATCGAGCTGCAGACGATTTAACTCTTCCCGCTCCTTACGCTTATTATTCCATACAGAAATTAAAATAAAGCCTAAGGCTACTACAACAACTAAGAGTATTATTACAAGCGCATTCATAGGAATCTATTATACTAATTTTTGATGTGTCTTCCACCATACATCTGGCATCTCACCCTCTAAGGCCGCTAAATAATCTTCGTAACGACACGGCACCAAATAATAACGCTCGTTTACGGATTTGAACCCGCGATATGGGACCTGCATCCACCAGCGATCGGACATCTTACTTTTAACAAAGACGAGCTCGTAATCTTCATTTTCTAAAGTCGTCCGGTAGATTATATAAGAAGATTTGGGTATCAGTGGGGCATCGTTCTTTCGATTGTAATACCCATCCATAAAACACCAAATCATTTGAGCTAATAATTTAGCCGTCTGCCCCTGGATATCGCTGTCCGGATTGTACTCGTAAAAACCAATCGAGCTGCATTTATCGGACATACCTGCATAACGCGCAAGTTGGCAGGCTTGGTCGCCATAGAGCCCATTTGGTCCGGCATTTTTGTTTCCTGGCGCTTCGGATTGCCGGATAGCCCCCATGTCAAAGCTTACAAGGTCAGCCCCCCGTAAAACCGGCTCTGCATCTGCAATCTTAGTAGATATAACTCCTAGACGTTGTGCTGTGAAAAAGAGTTTATCGTACATTTGAATTGTTTGTTGCGATACAAAATAGGTTTGATAAGCAAGACTGCTCAAACTAAAAAGAAAATCCGGTTCATTTAAAATGATATGGTTTAAAAAAGTATCTGAATTTAAATCTTTAGCTTCAGGATCCTCTCCATTTAAATCAATTTTTTGGTCAATAACAGCCACTTCAACCTGCTGCTCTAGCTTCTCGTATCCTAAATATTGGGCATAGGTCAAATCGTGTCCTCCGCCAATGATAATGGGCAGTATATCTTTTTTCACCAATTGCTCAACCACCGTCTTTACCGCAAAATAGGTATCGTTTATTGTGGCCCCTTGTTTTATATTCCCAAGATCGACAATATTACAGTTATAATCACCAATGAAGAGCTTGTATAAATACTCACGAACAAAATTAGGTGCTTTACCTGTAGGGTGATTATTCGGAGTCCCTCTCCCCTCTTCAACACCTACAATAGCCAGATTAATCTTACTGTCTTCCTCCAAAACAGGGAATTCGTCAAAATAACCATTAACTATTTGACCGATTTGCCCTTTCTTATACGATATATTATTGGCGCTTAAATTTTCTGGTAATGCTGAAAAAAAAACTTCTAATGTAGTATCCATTTGAAAACTTATTTTTTAACTTTTAAAATATTGACCATATTTACGCAAATATGCATTTATTAACTTACTTTTGAGTGTGATAGTTATTAACAAGGAGTTAGAAAATTGATACTAGTAACAGGTGCCACCGGATTTTTGGGTTCAATATTAGTACGGCGAATAACTGATACAAACCAACAGATTATAGCTATAAAACGTCCCAGCTCTAAAATACCCAGCTTTCTAGAAGGGAATCCTTTAATTACATGGGTAGATGTAGACATCTGCGACTATTTCCAAGTTTACGATAATTTGAAAAACGTAAAGCAAGTTTATCACTGTGCTGCAAAAGTATCTTATGATCCCAACGATAGTGAGGAAATGCATAAAGTAAACGTCGAAGGTACGGAAAACATCGTTAATGTTTGCCTAAAATACGATATTCGTCTACTGCATGTGAGCTCTATTGCGAGTCTAGGAAAAAGCAAGCAAGCATTAATTAATGAAAGCGATGTCTGGGAATACGACTCACGCTTGTCCAACTATTCCGTTTCTAAATATTACGGCGAAATGGAAGTGTGGCGAGGCATTGAAGAAGGCCTAAATGCAGTGATTGTCAATCCATCTATAATTTTAGGGAAAGATTCTGGCATTGAAGGCTCAGGGCAAATATTTGGCTTAGTAAATAAAGGGCTAGGAATTTACCCTACAGGCAGCGTTGGGCTGGTAGCAGTCGAAGATGTTACAGAACTGATGATTACACTGATGAACGACGACACCATCCGGTCTGAAAGATATATAATCAATGGTGAAAACGTCACCAATAAGGAGCTGGTTGAAAAAATCAGTGTGCTGATGGGAAAGAAGATGCCAAAGATATCTGCCAACAGGTGGCTGCTAGGCGTTTTATGGAGACTCTCTATGTGGAGCAGTAAAATATTCAGACACAAACCATTCATTACTAAGGACTCCGCTCGTGCTGCGATTAATAAAATGGCTTTCTCGAATAAAAAAATTACGCAATTAACCGCGCATAAATTCAAGCCTATTGATCAAGTACTAGAGGAAATAGTCAAACATTTAAAATCAACACAATCCATATAAAATAAAATTAGAAAAGTGAAACAACATTACATTATAGACTTCGACAGTACATTTACCAGAGTAGAAGCATTAGATGAGTTGGCGAAGATATCACTCAAAGACCACCCTGAAAAAGAAGAAATATTTCTCGAGATTGAAAACTTAACAAACCTAGCAATGGAGGGGAAGCTATCCTTTAGGGAAAGCTTAAGCAAGCGGATTCAGCTACTACATGCTAACAGGAAACACCTTGATCAATTGGTGGAAAACCTGCGCATGAAGGTTTCTAAGTCTTTCGAAAGGAATAAAGACTTCTTTAAGACTCATCGAGATTATGTGTACATTATGTCAGGAGGTTTTAAAGAGTTTATAACACCCGTTGTTAAACCGTTTCATATTAAAAAGAAAAACATTTTTGCCAATACGTTTACATTTGACAAAGAAGGTAATATTATTGGTTACGACCAGGATAACCCACTTTCAGAGGAGGGCGGTAAGGTCAAGCTAATGAATGAGCTGAACTTCCAAGGTGAGGTTTTTGGAATTGGAGATGGGTATTCTGATTTCCAGCTGAAAGAATCAGGTGTTATTGAAAAATTCTTTGCTTTCACTGAAAATATTTCTAGACCAAGCGTCACCGAGAAAGCCGACCATATCACGCCAAGCTTTGATGAGTTTTTATATGTAAACTCACTACCAAGGGCAACATCTTATCCCAAAAACCGCATACTTTGCCTCATAGTTGGAGATGTCCCTGAAATAGCAATTGCAATATTAAAAGAAGATGGATTTTCGATACGCGTAAAATCTACTTTTGAGGAAAAATACACAGAAGATGTGGGCATGCTGTTAGTAGGGCCAGACACCACACTAGATGACTTGCAGTTAGAGAGAGCCGATAAACTGAAAACTATAGGCTACTTAGGGAATAGCAAAGGAAAGGTAAATCACGATATTTGTAATAAAAAAGGAATAGTATTATTCGATGATAAAAAGGGCAAAAAAAAGCAAAGCGAATTTATTCCTAGGAGAATGGCCAACTTCATAAACAACGGAGATACGCATAAAAGCCGAAATTTCCCGAATTTAAAGCTCCCAAAACTATCGAATGCACATAGACTGCTTCATATTCATCAAAACATTCCGGGAATTATGGCCAAGCTGAATAACGTCTACGCAGACAATGAAATCAATATAATCTCGCAATTCCTAATGACAAAAGATGAAATTGGCTATGCTGTGACCGATATTAATACCGCCTACGACAAGAAGCTTTTAAAACAGCTTAAAGAAATAGCGCCAACCATTAAGTTCAGAACTATTTATAAATAAATATTTTGGCAGTAGGCTAGAGGCTCATTCCGGTCTACTGCTATTTTTTTAGCTCCGCATTTCCAAAATCCCAGGTTTTATTTGGAGTAATACACAAGTCCAATTTTACGTCGTATGGATTATAATCTTTAATACGATTTACGGGCGGGAAATAACACAACCCAACCTTCAATACATCTTCCCTGCATAAGCTTAAAAAGCGGTCGTAAAACCCTTTCCCATATCCCACGCGGTGGCCACTACGGTCAAATGTCAATAAAGGCACTAGAACCGCATCAATCAACCGAGCGTCTACTTGCGCCTGCCCCTTTACAACCGGTTCGGGGATTCCCCAATCGCTAATGACCAGATTCCTATCCGAAGCGTATAAAAAGTTATCCATCTTCAGCCCCATCACCTTTGGGATCACAATTGACATGCTGGGATATTGCGATAACAACCAATCTATCATTCGAAACGTATCGGGCTCATTTAGGCGAGCAATTGGTAAAAACACATGCAGGTACTTTATTCGGGATAAATCCAATTTGGACAGCTCTTTAAGCATTAATTCATCAAAAATCGTTTTCTCATCTTGACTGAGCGCGAGCCGTTTATTATTATAGGTAATCCTTAGGTCTTTCTTATACATTTTTTCTTTTTTCGGTCAGCTGATGGGTGCAAGAAGCGTAGCATTGTTCTTAGCGCTAAATTATAAAAGCCCACTTAATCAATAAAGCAGGCTCAGTACTACTATTAATAGAGGCTTCCCTCCATTTGAGTTGAAAGTGTTCATAAACAAAAAGCCATCGCTTTGTTTAATGTTGCAACTTGTTACTTATTCACACGCTCTTGGTATTGACCAGTCCTGGTGTCAACTCTCACTACATCTCCTTGATTGATAAATAAAGGAACTCTAATCTCAACGCCTGTCTCTACAGTTGCTGCTTTTAAAGCTGTTGTAGAGGTATCCCCCTTTACCGCTGGCTCTGTGTAGGTAATCTCTAGCTCTACACTAGCTGGCAGTTCCGCAATTATCGCATCACCACTCTCGAAAGACACCTTAACGGTCATACCGTCTTTTAAAAACCTAGCAGGCTCGCCAAACAGTTCCTTTGGAATATTGAACTGCTCAAAAGTCACCTCATCCATAACCACGAAGTAATCTGCGTCATCGTATAAATACTGATAATCGCTTGTTTCTACTCGTGCTATATCAACCTCTTCATCCGGTCTAAAGCGGTACTCTACAACTTTGGAAGTTTTAAGATTCCGCATTTTCGCTTGATAGAATGCTCTTAAGTTGCCTGGTGTTCTATGTATATACTCTTCTACAGCAACCAACTCTCCATTAAACTTCAATACATTCCCTGTTCTAACTTCTGATGCTTTTGCCATAATTATTTTCTAAAATTATATCTTCAAAAATTATTTTATTTGTTTTTATAGTCTGAAATATGAATTTTCTCTTTACAAAACTCATACTCCTTTAATTGGTTGGAGGCTATGATCAAAACTCTACTTTCTATTTTTGCATGTTTTAAAACCTCTAGCATCCATTCCTCTCCTTCGGTATCCAAATTACTCATGGGCTCATCTAATAGTAGTAAAGTTCCTTGAGATAAGCAAGCTAAAATCAACTTGACACGTTGCTTCATTCCGGAGGAAAAATATTTTATTTGCCTTTGTTTAACCGGAGATAAGTTCGAGATATCGTATAAATCATCCTTGCTAATGCCTGGTATTAACTTTTTGAATTGAAAATGAAAATCAACCAGCTCTTGAAAGCTAAACTCTTCGATTAGGTCAACATAAGGAGCTGCAATACTTATTTCTTTGTACACATGCTCAGGTAATATAGGTTGCTGCTTACTATCTTCATACCGTACGGCTCCCTCACTAGGTGAAAGCTGACCTGATATAATTTTCAATAAGGTGGATTTTCCAGAACCATTCGGACCCAATATCGCGTAGGAACCTCCCACTGACATGGTTAAATCGATGTCTCTAAAAATCCAGTCCCTATTATATCTCCTGCCAATATGTTCTAGAAAAAGCTTCAAATTAAACTATTATCCACTTATTTTACTCTGGCTGAACCCTTTTATAACCCCACGATTGGAGTTTCGAATAAACATAATTATTTCATCACGTATCTCCGTCGCTTTAAACTCTGCCTCCAGCAGGCTTAAAGCTTTAGCTAAGTTACTATGACGAACAAAAAGCACTCTATAAATATTCTGGATTTCAGCGATTTGATCGGGAGAGAAGCCTCTTCTACGTAAACCTACTGAATTAATCCCAGCATAAGATAGTGGCTCTCTAGCAACTTTAATATATGGGGGCACATCTTTTCTAACCAAAGACCCGCCAGTTACAAAAGCATGAGAACCGATCTCACAGAATTGATGAATAGCCACCATTCCGGCGAGAACTACATAATCCCCAACAGTAATATGTCCTGCTAAAGTACTGGAGTTGGAAAAGATACAGTTATCTCCCACTAAACAATCGTGAGCTATATGGCTATAAGCTTGTATAAGACAATTCTTTCCGATAACAGTTTTGTGGCGATCTTTTGTACCTCTATTCACCGTAACACACTCTCGAATCGTTGTATTATCTCCAATTTCTGCGGTAGTGTGTTCTCCTTCAAACTTTAAATCTTGAGGCTCCCCTGCTATTACAGCACCAGGATAAATCTTACAATTCTTCCCAATTCTAGCACCGTTCATTATGGTCACATTAGGTCCAATCCATGTACCTTCACCAATGATTACATCCTCTTGAATAGTACTAAAGGGCTCTACAACCACATTATCACTAATTTGCGCATTTGGGTGTATATATGATAGAGATTTTGTCATTACTTAGTTGTCTTTTACTTTTACTATTTGCGCCATTAACTCTGCCTCACTCACCACCTTATCGCCGACCATACCCACGCCTTTCATTCGGGCTATTCCCCGACGTATTGGCTCCAATAATTCACAATTGAAAATCACGGTATCACCTGGAACTACTTGATTTTTAAATCGAGCATTTTCAATCTTTAAAAACAGAGTCAACCAATTTTCTGGATCAGGAACTGTATTAAGCACTAGTATCCCTCCAGTTTGTGCCATGGCTTCTATTTGTAACACCCCTGGAAATACGGGTGAATCTGGAAAGTGACCCATGAATAAATCCTCATTCATAGTCACATTCTTCAACCCAACTACGTGTCTTTCGGAGAGCTCCAAAATTTTATCGATCATCAAGAAGGGTTGACGGTGTGGAAGTATCTTCATAATTTCCACCGTGTCATACACCGGTGGTGTATTGGGATCGTAAACCTTGAAATTCTTTTTCTTATTTTCTTTTTTAATTTCCGTCTTGATTCTCTTTGCAAATGCAACGTTCGCGCTGTGACCAGGTCGAGCAGCCATAATATGGCCTTTTATTGGGCGTCCCACTAACGCTAAATCGCCAACCATATCCAAGAGCTTATGTCTAGCGGGTTCGTTTTGATATCGAAGTTCTACATTATTCAATATTCCTTCATGTGCAACCTCAATATCGTCTCTATTAAAGAGGGTAGATAGCTTATTCAACTCTTCCTGCTCTACATCTCTATCTACAATTACAATTGCGTTAGAGAGGTCACCTCCTTTAATTAAATTATTTTGTAAAAGCATCTCGAGCTCATGGAGGAAGCAGAAGGTTCTCGAAGATGCAATCTCCTTGGTGAACTCCTTAATCGTACTGATAGATGCATGTTGACTTCCTAAAACTGGAGAGTTAAAGTCAATCATACAGGTCAACCGATACCCATCTAGTGGCATAGCCATAATCTCTACTTTATTATCGGCATCTGTATAGTGAATATTGTTTTTTATCTCATAATAATCTCTATCTGCTTTCTGATCTTCAAAGCCTACTTCTTGAAGACGCTGAACAAAAATTGCAGCACTTCCGTCCAAAATTGGCACTTCAGGACCATCAATTTCCACCAAAACATTATCTACCTGTAGCCCGATTAAAGCAGCCATTAGGTGCTCAATTGTGCTTACCGAGGCTTCGCCTTTTGCGATTGTTGTCCCCCTTGATGTATCGGTGACATTATCGGCATCAACCTCTATTATTGGCTGATCGGTTAAATCTACTCTTTGAAACTTTATCCAATGATACTCAGGCGCTGGCTTTAAAACCATAGACACCTCTCGACCGGTATGTAATCCTACTCCAGATATTTTAATATCTGCCTTAATAGTACGTTGTTTTACATTCATTTCAACCATTTTGTTCTTCAATTGTTCAATGACTTTATTAATCCTCTTGTTCCAATTGCTTTATTTTCTTTTCTAGTTCCAATAACCTCTTCTCCATTTCAGGGAGTTTGCCGTAAAACACATGAGACCTTAACTGGCTATTAAAAGGCATTACAGGTGTTCCACCCCATTTCTTTCCTTCTTCTTTAAGCGACTTATTAATTCCTGATTGCGCTTGTACTTGTGAGCCATCGGCGATACTGATATGTCCCACTACACCTACCTGTCCTCCTAAAATAACATTCTCACCTATTTTAGAACTACCAGAGATCCCAGTTTGGGCAGCAATTACTGTATTCTTTCCAACTTCCGCATTATGTGCAATCTGAATTAGGTTATCCAGTTTTACTCCTTGACGAATTACTGTGGACCCCATAGTAGCTCGGTCAACAACCGTGTTTGCACCAATCTCAACATCATCTTCAATAATTACATTTCCAATCTGCGGAATTTTAGTGTAAGAACCATTCTCCTGTGGTGCAAATCCGAAACCATCACTCCCTATTACCGCTCCACTGTGCACAACCACACGATTACCAATTTTACAATCGGCATATATCTTAACACCTGGGAATAGCATAGCCTCATCCCCTATCTCTACATTATCTCCAATGTAAACATGCGGATAGACCTTGACGTTATCCCCTAACTTAACTCCTTTCCCAATATAGGCAAAGGCACCGATATAATGTGTGTCATTAATCTGTACATCCTTATCAATAAAAGAAGGCTCTTCTATTCCACTTTTATCCAATGTCAATGCTTGATACAGCTGAAGGAGCTTAGTGAAAGCGCTGTACGCGTTTTTCACGCGAATCAGAGTCGTGCGAGTAGGTTTAGTAGGAACGAAATCTTCATTCACTACAACTGCCGAAGCATGAGTTTCATATATAAAATGCTCATACTTAGGGTTGGACAGGAATGACAAACCACCCTGTTTCCCCTCCTCAATTTTTGAAAACTCAGATATGGCAACTTGAGAGTTTCCCTCGACTGTACCTTCTAATATTTTAGCAATCTGTTCTGCTGTAAACTGCATATCCTACAAATGTATCCTTTTTTACATTAAATTAATACTCACAAGCTATATTTGCTTTGTAACAAAGTCCAGTTCCTTAGGAAAAGTCAAAAAGTACTTCTCAACTCTTTGCCCTATTGCCTCTAAGTTTGACAAATCTGAAGCTTCTACAATGTCCTTAAGCTCTCCTGTTTTTTCTAATATTTTGATGTTATCCAAGCTCAAATCATAGGCGCTATTAAATACTTGCTGCTGAATAACCAAATAGGAAGCTTCCTCCATATCACAACCAAAAATTGTGCATGCAGTCTCCCTTATACTTTTTAACTGTTGCGCACTAATGGGTGTATCTCTTATGTATGTTTTAAAAAGATTCCTCGACATGAGGCGCTCACAAAGCAAACTTAACACTTTATCGGAATCTTTCACCCAATTTTTCATGGAAGCTAGAATATCCGAGTCGTCCAACTCCGTAAACCTGTCCATATGCTGGGAAGAACCGAACAAGTTTTCCCGGTTTACTTTATTCACTAAAAAATGTTGTAAAGCGGGAGTAGCGAACAGCCTCCGGGTTTGCGAAATGTATTTCGCTCGTTTTAAAGCTTGAATCAACATTTGTTCGGCTGCCACAACAGCTTTATGAAAATAAACCTGCCAGTACATGAGCCTTCTAGCTATTAAGAACTTCTCAACGGAATATATCCCCTTTGACTCCACCACTAAAAAGTCATCCACCACATCGAGCATCTTTATAATTCTATCAAAAGAAATGACCCCTTCTGACACTCCTGTAAAAAAGCTATCGCGGATCAAGTAATCCATCCGGTCTGTATCCAACTGACTAGCGACCAGTTGATGCAAAAAATTCCTTGGGTATTTACCCTCAAAGATCTCTTTAGCCAAATCAAGCTGTCCATTGAACTCTTGATTTAGCCTATCGATTAATAAGGACGATAAAAGCTCATGGGGAACATGTTCAATTAAGGTATGCTCTAGGGAATGCGAAAAGGGACCATGCCCGATATCGTGAAGCAAAATCGCTATCAAAGCAGCCTCTTGTTCTTCATCTGTAATTTCGACACCTTTATAAATCAGGGTTTCTAAGGCCATACTCATTAAGTGCATGGCACCTATAGCATGCTGAAAGCGAGTATGTAAAGCACCTGGATAAACCAGATGAGTCATACTTACTTGTTTTATGTATCTTAACCTCTGAAAAAATGGATGCTGAATAAGATCAAAAATCAATTCAGAGGGAATAGAAACAAATCCATAAACTGGATCATTAATTATCTTTTTTTTATTCAAAGCCTTTGCATCTTAAACGTCCTAATAACTGCAGTCAGTACCTGAACGTTATTCCCTGAATGTCTTAGCAAAGATAAACAGAATGGCGTTAATAATTGTTAAAAAAGCATTCAAAATACTACCTTTGATTAATTTCGTGTAATATACGGATTAATTGGGTGCTAAATATTTTCAAAAAAAGGAGTTCACATGCATAAAACTTACATACTATGGGCAGATGACGAAATTGAATATTTAAGACCGCACATTTTATTTTTAGAAGAAAAAAACTACAAAGTAAAAACGGTCAGCAATGGCCAGGATGCAGTCGAGGCCTTTCAGAATGAACCCTTTGATTTAGTATTTCTCGATGAAAATATGCCCGGCTTAACGGGTCTGGAGACCCTATCCAAGCTCAAGGCAATAAACTCCTCTGTACCCACAGTCTTAGTCACTAAGAACGAAGAGGAGCATTTGATGGAGGACGCTATAGGATCGCAAATTGACGACTACCTTATCAAGCCCGTTAATCCGAAACAAATCCTTCTTACGGTCAAAAAGCTGACTGACAACAGACGCTTGGTAAGCGAGAAGACTTCCATGGCATACCAGCAAGACTTCCTGCAATTAGGAATGAGGCTACAGGAAGATCTAACCATTAAAGAGTGGATTGATACTTATAAGAAGCTAATATACTGGGAAATCGCACTAGATAAACTTGAAGACTCGGGAATGCATGAAGTGCTCACGCTGCAAAAAGCGGATGCCAATGCAGCCTTTTCAAAGTTTGTGGAAAGAAACTATGTGAAATGGATCAAAAACCCCAGTGAAGGCCCCCTATTTTCGCATCAATTATTTAGGGAGAAGGTTTTCCCAACCTTAGAAGAAGGAAAGCCTACATTCTTTTTTTTAATTGATAATTTACGGTACGATCAGTGGAGGATTCTAAATGAGGTTATAAGCGACTACTATAGACTGGAGGAAGAAACACCCTATTTCAGCATACTGCCCACCGCAACGCAATATGCACGAAATGCAATATTCAGTGGAATGACGCCTCTAGAAATGGAAAAAGAATACCCTGAGTACTGGCAAAATGACGATGAAGAAGGCGGAAAAAACTTGCATGAAGACAAGTTCCTCGCTGAGCAGTTAAGAAGAACCTACCGGCCCAACATTCGCCATAGCTATACGAAGGTCCTTACTTTGCAACAAGGGAAAGATGTAGTAGAAAATGCAAATAACCTTCTACAAAACGACCTAAATGTTTTAGTGTACAATTTCGTGGATATGCTCTCACATGCACGCACGGATATGTCGATGATTCGAGAATTAGCAAACGATGAATCTGCATATAGATCTCTAACACTAAGCTGGTTTGAACACTCTCCGCTTTTAGAAGTATTAAAATGGTTGTCACAAAAAAAGGTAAGGGTCATCATTACTACTGACCACGGTACAATCAGGGTTAAAAAGCCTAGCCGAATTATTGGCGATAGAAACACGAATACCAACTTAAGGTATAAGCAAGGAAAAAACCTGAACTACAACCAAAAAGACGTCTTCGCCGTTGGCAATCCACACGACGCCCAACTACCGAGACTACATGTTAGTTCCAACTTTGTATTTGCAAAGGAAGACCATTTCTTTGTCTACCCTAATAATTACAATCACTTTGTGAACTATTTCTCTGGAACTTTTCAACATGGAGGAATATCCCTGGAAGAAATGATTATTCCCATAGCTTTCTATTCTCCAAAATAGCCTAATATTGCAATATGAATTTCACCAACATCACGCTCGATAACTTACAGGATTGCGCTAAGAAAATAATACATGCTCTCCCAAATGAGAAGATCTTTTTATTGTATGGCCAAATGGGAGTGGGGAAAACTACATTAACTAAACATCTTTGCGAAGCATTGGGTGTGCAGGACTCTATTTCAAGCCCCACCTACTCGATCGTGAACGAGTATCTAGCAGCAGATGGAAGCGTGGTATACCACTTTGACTTTTACAGAATAAAAGATCAGTTGGAGGCGTTTGACATTGGTTTTGAAGAATATGTATACTCTGGCGCTTACTGCTTTATAGAATGGCCGGAAAGAATACCGGAATTAATTCCCGAGCATCATGTATCCGTTCAAATGAAGGCTTCTAGCGAGGCGACAAGAGATATAATATTAGAAATTGTTACCGAGATCTAATCAAAGGTCACAAATAATGCGTTGTATTTAGCCCGTCGCCGAAGATAGATCGGTAGTTCATAAATAAAACTCTAGAAGGTGTCTTAAAAAAACCATCTAGACCCTCAATTAATAAACGCCTAATTACTTCTTAAATCGAGGGGTAAAACCTTTTGGTAAGGCGGCTTTAACCTCTTTTTCATCCGATTTTATTTCCTCTTCCTTATTTACTGATGCAGGTGCATTAGATGATTTAAAGCGGGGCGTGAGGCCTTTTGGCGGAGTTACCTGAGCTTGATCTTTATTAGCTGCAGGAGCAGAAGAGCATACATCTGGAAGCAAAGCCAGGAAAGCGGCCTATGGAGCTGTGCGGCAGCGCTCAGTAGGCAATTTTTCAAAATATTGTTAAGCCTTTTCTGAGCATGGTATTTTTCATGGTATTACCAATTAGCAGGAAAATAAGCCATTGAATATAAAAGATAAAAATGTCTTGTTTACAATAGAGTGGGAGTGAGGCCTGCAGGATGATGGCTCACGCCTGTGCGGCTTGAGCCGGCTGCCTGCCTCAGAACGCCCAGCTCAACACCAGCGCCAGACGCCCATCGGCCAGGCTGGCATCCCCCACGGATTCAGCCACCAGCTCGCTGTAGCTGGAGGTGTCGCTGTACTGCAGGCGGGCGTTGATGGGGCCGAAGTCGCGGGCCAGGCTCACCAGCCAGTCGCTGTAGCTGTCGCCCGCAGCGGCGTCCAGGTCGAAGTGGCCGACCTGCAGGCCCAGGGTGAGGCCGGTGTCGCCCAGCGGGAAGTCGGCGCCGGCGTAGTAGTACCAGCTCCTGGCGCCGAGGTTGAAGATGTCGGGCGAATAGGCGACGCCCACGTTGTAGTACTCGGCAAAGGCGAGGTTGGCTTCGATCTCGGTGTAGTCGATGTCGTAGTCGGCGCCGTTGTGGCCGGGGTAGGCCACGTGGGAGACGAACACGTCGAGTTCGGCGCCGGCGCCCAGCTCGCCGGCCCAGCCGATGTAGCCGCTGACTTCATAATCCATGCCGTCGTCGGGATCGCCGAAGTCCACGTTGGAACCGGCAGCGCCCACGTAGAAGCCGCTCCCATGCTCCACGGTCAGTTCCAGCTGCAGCGCCGGGTCTTCCATGGTCTGGGAGACGCCGCGCCACACGTAGTCGCTGGCGGCAACGACTTCGCCACCGAAGGACCAGGGCGATTCGCCGGCCTCCTGGGCGTGGGCGGGCAGGGCGATAGCGGCAAAAAGGGCTGCGAGGGAAAGGCTGATCGTGGACTTGTTCATTTCCTGGACTCCACCCCCGGGCGGGGGCAAACCGGGCGACAATACACGCGAGCGGTGCCTGCGTAAATTCGCGTTGACAGGGCAGGGACCGGCTCCGAACATGCCAACCCTGTCACAGCCTCTGGAGAACGCCGTGTCCCTGCGCTTTGCCCCGCTTGCCTGCGCCCTGATCCTTGCCGCCTGTGGTGGCAGCCAGCCCGGTTCCGAGGGCGCCACCAACGGCGCCGAGGAGCAGGTGCTCAACGTCTACAACTGGTCGGATTATGTGGCCGACGACACGATCGCCAACTTCGAGGCAGCCACCGGCATCAAGGTGAACTACGACGTCTACGCCGAGAACGAAACGCTGGAAACCAAGCTGGTGGCCGGCGGCTCGGGCTATGACGTGGTGTTCCCCTCGGCGCGCCCGTTCGCCCAGCGCCAGATCCGCACCGGTCTGTACGCGCAGCTGGACAAGGCGCAACTGCCGAACCTGCAGCACCTGGACCCGGACATCATGGAAGGGCTGACCGACATGGATGCGGACAACGCGCACGTGGTGCCGTACATGTGGGGCACCACGGGCCTCGGCATCAACGTGGAGCGGGTGACCGCCGCGCTGGGCGCGGACGCGCCGCTGGATTCCTGGGGCCTGCTGTTCGACCCGGCCAACGCCTCAAAGCTGGCCTCCTGCGGCATCCACGTGCTCGATGACGAGCAGGAAGCCTTCAGCGCCGCACTGATCTGGCTCGGCCAGGATCCCAATGCCGCCACCCCCGAGGCGATCGCCGCGGTACAGGAGGTTTACGCCGCCATCCGCCCGCACATCCGCACGTTCAACAACGCCGAGTACAAGGACGCGCTGGCAAATGGCGACGTCTGTCTGGTGATGGGTTATTCGGGCGATATCGGCCAGGTTCGCGACGTGGTCGCCGAGGCCGCGGAATCCACCGGCCGTCCGGCGCCGGACATCCGCTACGTGATTCCGAAGGAGGGCGCGGTCCGCTGGATGGACGTCATCGCCATCCCGAAGGACGCCCGCCATCCGGGCAATGCCCACGCCTTCATCAACTACTTGATGGAGCCGGAAGTGATCGCCGACATCAGCAACCACGTGGCCTACGCCAATGCCAACCTGGCCGCGACCGACCTGGTTGATCCTGAGATCGCAGCGGATCCGGGCGTGTACCCGTCCGAGGAAGTGCGCGAGCGCCTGGTTGATCCGGCACTGGTGGCGGACGATCAGCAGCGCCAGCGCGTGCGCGCCTGGACCGGCATCAAGAGCGGCCGCTAGGCAATGTCGGTTCCTGCGCGCAGCGTGATCGCCGAGCCCTGGCGGGATCCGGGTGCACAGCCTTTCGTGCGCATCGAAGGCGTCACCCGGGTGTTCGGCCAGACCTATGCCTGCGATGACATTTCGCTGGACATCTACCGGGGCGAATTCTTCGCCCTGCTGGGAGGATCCGGGTCGGGCAAGAGCACGCTGCTGCGGATCCTGGCCGGGCTGGAACGGCCCGACCAGGGGCGGATCCTGATCGACGGGCTGGACGTGACCAACCTGCCGCCGTACCAGCGGCCGGTGAACATGATGTTCCAGAGCTACGCGCTGTTCCCGCACATGACGGTGGCGCAGAACATCGCCTTCGGCCTGCGCCAGGACCGCATGCCCGCCGCCGAGATCCGCGACCGCGTGCAGGAAATGCTGGAGCTGGTGCGCATGCCCCAGCTCGGCAACCGCAAGCCGCACCAGCTCTCGGGCGGCCAGCGCCAGCGCGTGCGCGCCTGGACCGGCATCAAGAGCGGCCGCTAGGCGATGTCGGTTCCTGCGCGCAGCGTGATCGCCGAGCCCTGGCGGGATCCGGGTGCACAGCCTTTCGTG
>DXEZ01000169.1 GCA_019114715.1 Candidatus Sphingobacterium stercoripullorum
CTAAGTTGTTTAAAGGCTCATACAAGAGGATGACATCGGTATCTTGTGCGATGATCATGGCTAAGAAAGCCCTTTGCCTTTGTCCACCACTCAGCTCATCGATGTAGTCGTTCTCGTGCTCTTTGAGCTCCGAAAACTCCAGCGCCGTATCGATTATTTCCTGGTCTCTCTGCGTAAGCCTCCCTTGAGAATAAGGGAACCTACCGAAACCGACAAGCTCGCGAACGGTGAGCTTCAGCTCCACGTTGTTGGACTGACGGAGGATGGAAAGCTTCTTGGCTAGCTCCTTGTTCTTAAAGTCTAAGATGTTCTTATCGTACAGGCTGACGCTACCACCGTCTTTCTCCAGTAGCCTACTTAAGATGGATAAAAGTGTACTTTTACCAGCGCCGTTTGTACCCACTAGGGCTGTAATAGCCTGTGGTGTAATTTTATCAGTAATGGAATCTAGAATCACTCTAGAGCCGTAGCTTTTGCTAATTTCGTTAAATGTAATCATACTTTTCTCCTAGATTTGAGGATCAGATAAAGAAAGTATATCCCACCTATAAAGTTGATAATAATACTAATCTCTGTGCTGAAGTTAAACACATGCTCGGTTATAAACTGCCCAGAGATCACCACTATGGAAGATAAAATACAACAACCAATGATAGTTAAGCTGTGCTTTGTAGTCTTCATCAGTTGATAAGTGAGATTGGTCACTAATATTCCTAAAAATGTTATAGGCCCCACCAGTGCCGTAGATACCGAGACCAGTATGGATATGATAATCATAAATATCCGCACCAGCTGATGGTAATCTAAGCCCAGGTTGATGGCCTGTTCTCTGCCTAAAGCGAGTATATCTAAATATTTTACGTAATATCCTCCAATGATTAAGGTGACGACCAGCACTATGGTAGATACCAGAAGTAGGGGCGTATTCATCTTATCAAACGACGCAAATAAATGCGTGTATATCATGGTGAACTCATTGGGGTCTATAAGAATCTGCATGAACCTACTCATGGTTTCAAAGAGCGTTCCCAGCACGAGCCCCGTTAGGAGCAGGTGGAACAGATTGTTTCTCCCTCGCTTAAATATAATCAAATATAAAAATAGGGAAAATACCACCATGAGCACCACCGATATGAAAAAGTTGGTCGTATCGGAGATCACCTGGAAGGTTTTATCGCCGTAGGTGAATACTATACACGTTTGAAAGAGGATAAAGACCGCTTCATAACCCATGATAGAAGGGGTGAGGATACGATTGTTGGTCAGCGTCTGGAAGATAACCGAGGAGTACGCTATAGACACCGCTACTACGAGCATGGTGCTCAGGCGTATTAGCCGCGTGGGGATAACGTAATCTAAATTCGGTCCCATGTTATAGCACATAAAGGCCAGGATGCTAATGATAAGGCCAGCAATGAGTATCTTTATTTTACCTTTTGCACTCATCTTTTTTGCCTCCATAATAAACCAAAGAATATTATTCCTCCGAATATACCGACCATCAGTCCAATAGGAACTTCGTAAGGCGCGATGATGATTCTACCTAATATATCGCAGAACAGTAGGAACACCGCACCGAACATAGCTGTGTAAGGGAGGATAGCCTTCATGTTATCACCTTTATATATTCTGATGATATTGGGAATCACTAAACCTAAAAATGGAATCGCCCCAACGGTCACCACCGTAGCACTGACAATCAGCGAGACGCATAGAATTCCAATGTTGAGGTACACCTCGTAGTTCAGCCCCAGGTTCTTGGCGAAGCTCTCCCCCAGGGAGATAACCGTAAACCTATTGGCGAATATATAGGTGAGCACCACAATCGGTAGAATCAAGTAGATACTCTCGTACTGCCCTTGTAAGATCCCCGAGAAGTCGCCTATCAGCCAGTCTTGGACGTTTTGGACTATGCCGTATTTGACGGCAAAAAATGTGGCAAAGGCATTCAGGATACTTCCGAACATGATCCCAATGATGGGCACAAGAATGATATCTTTAGATTTTATACTCCGAATGAAATACAGGAAGATCAAACTGGCTAGGAAACAAAAGACAACCGATAAGGCGAGCCGGGTTAGCATGCCCGCTTGTGGAACCCAAATCAGCCCGAATAAAATTCCGAGCTTGGCCGCATCCAGTGTACCTGCCGTGGTAGGCGATACAAATCGGTTTTGTGTGAGCTGCTGCATTAAAAAACCTGCAACGGCAATTCCCATTCCACATAATATTAAAGTCAGCGTCCTTGGTATACGACTTATTGTAAATACCAAAAGCTGATCATCACTCATTTTAAATATATCAGTGAGTGCAATATCATGGTTCCCTACAAATAAAGATATTACTCCAAATACTAAGAGTAATATACCTAAAACTATCTTGTTCATTTATTTAGACAAAGTCCAAACAAAGGTACGAAAATCACCCAATAATAAAGAGGTTTAAAGTAAATTATTCATTATTAGTCTAAATAACAACAGCACTAAAAATGAACTCTAGCCGTTACGAGGCCAACTCTTCTTCCAGTTCCATGATTTCCATAGCTAGCGTTTCCCAAGATTCTTCTTGGTTTTTGAGCTCCTCTAAAAGCTCCAGGTGTTGCTTCTGCAGCTCTGCAATTCGCTTATTGTCAGTGTAGTTACTGGGGTCTGCCATCTCCTTTTCCAGAGGCTCTATTTTTTTGTGCAGCGCATCCACCTCCGCTTCGGCTGTCTTTAGCTGTGTGGTTTTCCGTTTCAAGAGTTTTTTCTTTTCATCGGTTTCCGAGTGGGATCTAGGAGTGTCTTTTTTTACACTTTTCTTTTTTTCGACTCTTGGGGTAGCTTTTGTCTCTGCGGATTGCCTTTTGGCATACCACCTTTGATACTCCTTATAGGTGCCTGGGTATTCTTTAATTTCTTTATTTTCAATGTACCAAATTTTATTGGCTACTTGCTCTAAGAAATACCGGTCGTGGGAAACAACGATGAAAGTTCCTGTGAACTGCTCCAGCGCCTGAATCAGTATATTAACCGATGTGATATCCAGGTGGTTGGTAGGCTCATCGAGGATCAAGAAGTTGGCATCGGCCGTGAGTGCTTTAGCTAGGGCAACGCGGGATTTCTCGCCTCCCGATAGTACGCGTATTTTTTTAAATACATCGTCCCCTGTAAATAGGAAGCTCCCTAAGATCGTGCGGAGCTCCATCTCGCTGTGCTGCGGCGCATAGGCGACTAACTCATCGAGGATGCTATTCTCAAGCGTCAGCGCCTCTAGCTGATGCTGCGCGAAGAATGTGGTGCTCACCTGGTGGCCAAACTTATGCTCCCCCCCGAAGTCATCGTCACTGCCCGCAACTATCCTCAGGAGCGTAGACTTTCCCTTACCGTTGGCGCCAATAAGCGCAATCTTATCACCATTTTCAATGCGTGCCGATGTGTCCTCTAAGATGGAGACCGCCGGATAAGATTTGGAGATACCCTCTAGCTCCACCACATTACGGCCCGAAGGGCGCGAGAACTTAAACTGAAAGTTTACCGTAGGGTTTTCCGCCTCGACATCTTCCACCTTATCCATCCTTTCTAGTGCCTTGATTCTGGACTGCACCATTTTCGCTTTGCTGGCCTTCGCCCGGAAGCGCTCAATGAGGCGCTCTTCTTGTTTGATTTTAGCCTGCTGGTTTTTATATTCACTCTTCTGAATTTCCTGCCTTAGCTTTTTCTCCTCCTCGTAAAAAGAATACGTACCCGCATATAGGGTAAGCTTGCCGGCATGTACTTCCACCGTTTTGGTAATGATTCTATCTAAGAAATAACGGTCGTGAGAAACGATGACAATAGCACCGGCGAAGCTCTGGAGGTAGTTTTCTACCCACTCAATGGACGGTAAGTCCAAGTGGTTGGTGGGCTCATCCAGTAGGAGGATGTCCGGCTGCTGCAGTAATATCCTAGCGAGCATCACGCGCATTCTCCAGCCCCCGGAAAAGCTCGATAGGGGCCGCTGCTGCTCCTGGTCAGAAAAACCCAGGCCAGCGAGTATTTCATGGGCCTTGAATTCTATCTGGTACCCTCCCAAAGCCTCAAACTCCGTTTGCTTCTCACTGAGCCTATTGATGAGAGACTCGGAGTGATCGGTCTCTAGACGCCTGATGAGCTCCTCAATCTCTTGATTCAGCTTGTTTTCTTTTTCAAAGGCTTCTAAGGCGACCTGCAAGATGCTTTTATCGGATTCATAAGACAAGAGGTCTTGGTTTAAGTAACCAATTTTTAAATCCTTGGGCTTACTAATACTACCAGATGTTGGGCTATACTCGCCAACTATAAGTTTAAGCAAGGTGGATTTCCCCGTACCGTTAGCGCCTACTAGTCCTACTTTATCTCCTGGCTTGATATGCCAATTCGCCTCGTCGTATAATTTACGAGAACCAATCTCAAAGGTTAAATCGTTTATAGATATCATTTCCTTACAAAAATAAGTAAAATTGCTCTTGTTTATCTACCTTTGTATATGTATAAGCTAATAAAACCAGTTTTGTTTTCTATGGACCCCGAGAAGGCGCATCATTTTGTGTCTGGGTCTTTGGTTAGAGCGACGAAGTTTGGTCTCATCCGAAAAGCCTTCCACTCGAGTTATAGTTACGATCACCCTACATTAAAGAGGACCGTTTTTGGGATTGAGTTTAAAAACCCTGTTGGTTTAGCGGCAGGATTTGATAAAAATGCCGAAATGGTCGATGCACTTTCCAACCTCGGGTTTGGATTTATAGAAATTGGT
>DXEZ01000003.1 GCA_019114715.1 Candidatus Sphingobacterium stercoripullorum
ATCAAATCTTGTTGCTTTTATCAGATTAAACCTTTTTGTTAAAATAAAACTCCAAAAATGGCTCGACAATCCTTTTGAAGAGCCAAAACCACCACAACAAACCTCTGTTCAGGGGGTCTTATTCTGAAAAATACAAAAAAACAGACCAAGTGAATCTACAAAGACGAAATGCTTAACTTCTAAATTTATTTAGGACAGGATTGGTTTATGTACAAAAAATCAATGTTTTTAGCTCAAAATCAGGATGAGTTTAAATTGAATTTAAAGCGTTTAGAAGGCCTTGCCATAAATGACTCCTAGTAGGCATATTCGCTAGTAAAAACTCTTTAAAAGGAAGGAAATAGGGTAGGAGTCTAAGGTTACTAAACACGGAGTAAATCAGGAAATCTTTCTCTAACAATTCTGGGAAGGAGCTTTATGAAAAAGAGAGACTAATTCAAGTATTTAGAAATCTTTTCTCAAGAACTCTCTGTCTTCATTCGATAATTTATCTTCGAATGTTTCAGGCTCATCATCCTGCTCATCAAAGTCAGCAAGAAATTCATCGTCCTCCAATCCATATGCATGTTCCCTCTTTTTTCGCTTCTTTTTAAAGATCAAGGGGTATGAAATTAAGCCAAGGGTATAAACACCACCTATAAGGACTAATTTTGATAGCTTGAGCTCTGTGAAAAACCAAAATGTGATTTCACCTCTATTATTGTATAATACTAGCACGAGGCATGCTAATATAACCGAGAAAATGATTTGTTTAACACTCATACGACTAGGTGATTAATGTTGTAGAAAGATAGGGATATTTTTTTATAACCTCGTTATATTAGTCAGTAGGAATCTATATTTTTTAAAGTAATAATGAAAGAGAGGAGGGCCGTATACAACTTAAAAGGGCAATTAGAATTAACTAATTGCCCTTTTAGTAATTATTGTAAAGTTGAAATTACTCAGCTACAACTTCAAAAGGTACTTGCACCTTAACTTCTTTATGAAGGTTAAGAATTGCAACGTAATCACCTAAGTGCTTAGGCTCTTCTTCAAAAGTTATGCGTCTACGGTCAACGTCGTATCCCTGAGCTTTTAAAGCATCAGCTATTTGGATACTATTTACTTTTCCGAATACTTTACCTGAATCTCCAGCTTTAGCACCGATAGATAGTTTTACTGAATCTAACTTTTCAGCTAATTCTAAAGCGTCATTTTTGATTTTCTCTTGTTTGAATTGAACTTGCTTGATGTTCTCTTCAAGCTTTTTCTTTTCAGATGGAGTTGCTAAGATTGCAATTCCTTGAGGAATCAGGTAGTTTCGTCCATATCCTGGTTTAACGATAACTATATCGTCTTTTTCTCCCAGGTTTCTAATATCTTGTTTAAGAATTACTTCCATTTCGATCCCTCCTTATTTTAATGAGTCTGTAACAAAAGGTAAAACACCAATTATTCTCGCACGTTTAACAGCTTGAGCAACTTTACGTTGATACTTTAGAGAAGTACCTGTGATACGACGTGGAAGAATTTTACCTTGATCATTAACAAACTTCAACAAGAAATTGGCATCCTTGTAATCGATATGTTTAATTCCGTTTTTCTTGAAACGGCAGTATTTTTTACGGTTGTCCTCAACTTTAGGAGCAGTTACGTATTGAATCTTATCTCTTGCCATTAGCTTGCTACCTCCTCAGATTTTTTTTCAGGTTTTCTATTAAATGCACCGCTTCTTTTTCTTTCGTTAAATGCGATGGCATGTTTGTCCAACTTGATTGTTAAGAAACGCATAACTCTCTCGTCACGCTTGTACTCAACTTCAAGTTTTTCAATTACAGTTGCAGGAGCCTTGAATTCAATTAGGTGATAGAACCCAGTAGTTTTCTTCTGGATTGGATACGCTAATTTTTTCAAACCCCAATTGTCTTCAGCGACAATTTCGGCTCCGCTCTCCGTGATGAAGTTGCGATATTTAGCTATAGCTTCTTTCGCAGCCTCTTCAGAAAGCAACGGGGTCAGAATAATTACAGATTCGTACTGTTGCATTTTTTAAATAATTTAATTAAATTTCACTTTCCTACTAATTAGGAAGTGCAAAGTTAAGAATTACTTTTTGTTTGCAAGAATTTTTCACTCCTAAAAATCGTCAAACACCGCATATTTTCTTATTTTCGTGCATGGCTAAACAAAAAACAGCATATTTTTGCCAATCTTGTGGTTATGAAGCTTCCAAATGGTTGGGACAATGTCCTGCCTGTAAGGAATGGAACACCTTGGTTGAGGAGAAAGTAAGCGACGGCGCCAGCCGGGTCCCCCAGTGGAGGATGACCACTAAAGTTGGAAAAAGTCAAACTAAGGCAGCTATCATTCACGAAATAATATACGAAGATGAAAAGCGCCATGTCACCCCAGATGAAGAGTTCAATAGAGTGTTGGGAGGTGGCATTGTCCCAGGATCTTTAGTTTTAATAGGAGGGGAGCCGGGAATTGGTAAATCTACACTTGCCCTTCAGCTTGCACTATCCATGCCCAACTACAGCTGTTTATATGTTTCAGGGGAGGAAAGCGAGCAGCAAATAAAAATGCGAGCGGAACGCCTAGCTCCAAATGTTCAGTCATCTTGTTATATACTTACTGAAACGTCCATTCAAAATATTTTCAAACAAGCTGAAAGTGTCAACCCGAATTTACTGGTCATTGACTCCATACAAACCTTACACACAGAAACGCTAGACTCCGCTCCAGGATCCGTTTCCCAGGTAAGGGAGTGTGCTGCTGAACTATTGCGTTATGCTAAGGAAAGTAATACTCCCGTTTTTATCATTGGTCATATTACAAAAGACGGGGCCATTGCAGGACCAAAAATTCTAGAGCACATGGTAGATACTGTCTTACAATTTGAAGGAGACAGACATCATTCTTATAGGATTTTAAGATCCATAAAAAACAGATTTGGATCGTCGTCCGAATTGGGGATTTACGAAATGGTGGGAAGCGGACTACGGGAAGTATCAAACCCATCAGAAGTGATGCTCTCCCAAAGAGAGCAACAGGTTAGCGGTGTTGCCATCGCGGGCATGTTAGAAGGCATGCGCCCGCTATTTATAGAAGTTCAAGCACTGGTCAGTCAAACTGCCTACGGTACACCCCAACGGACAACCACTGGTTATGACTCGAAAAGACTGAATATGTTGCTTGCAGTTCTAGAGAAAAGACTCGGCTTTAAGCTATCTCAGCAAGATGTATTTGTAAATATTGCAGGTGGCTTGAGAGTTGAAGACCCTGCCGTCGATTTAGCAGTGGCTCTAGCAATTATATCCTCCTACCAAGACCTGGTATTGCCTGAAGGGGTAGCCTTTGCGGGAGAAGTAGGATTAACCGGTGAGATCCGCGCTATCAACCGCTTACCTCAACGCATAAGTGAGGCGCAAAAATTGGGTTTTAAAAATATTTATATCTCCAAATACAACTTAAAGGGCTTGGATACCTCTAAATACAGTATTAAGATTATCCCAGTTGCTAGCCTAGTAGAGGTTTTTCAATCTCTATTTGGCTAATACAACACTTCCTTTAACAGAGCGGATAATTCCGCTCCATATATATTTCTAGCGATAATCTTTCCCTCTGGATCCACTAAAATATTCTGAGGAACTGCTTTAACAGCATAAATCTGCGAGGCGGAACTATTCCAACCCTGTAAGTCGGATATATGCTTCCAATCTAGGTTTCCTTCTTCTATTTCCTTTATCCAAGGGGCTCTTTCTTTGTCTAAAGAGATACCTAGGATTTCAAAATTAGGCCCTTTAAAATCATTGTATATTTCAACAAGCTCGGGGTGTGCTTTTTTACAATCGGAACACCAGCTAGCCCAAAAATCAAGTAAAACGTACTTGCCCTTTAAGTCGCTTAATGAGTAGGGGAGGCCATCGGAATCAAACTGGGTTATACCGGGTGCTTTTTGTCCCACCGAACTGGCTTTAAGCGCTTTTAAATACCGAGCGAAAATTTTTCCATCAGTAGACTTCTTAACCTTTCTATCCATCTGCTTAAAAAGTGTGTTAAGCTCCTGGTAATCGGGATTGTATCCACCTACGCGTTGAATCAACCTTAAGCTTTCCACTTTATCGGTGTTGGATAACACCTGATCGATCAATGCCTGTTTATCAGTTTGTGCATGAGTTAAGTTAGCTAGCCCGAGAAATAACGCTATAAGTATGGTGCTGAAAATCTTCATGTGCCTTCTTGTTCTATATTAAAGATTCAAAATTAATTTCAAGTTGTCCAAATGCAAAAATAAGAAACTTATAATATATAACCAGCACTTTGGCTAAAGGAGAAGTCGACTGTCTTAAAACATGTAATCATCAGCAAACAAAAAAAACGTGCTTTCCCTTATATGCGGGTAAAAAGCACGTTCTTAACATTGGGAGGCATATAAGCTTACTCCTGATCTTACTCAGTGGTATTATTCGGCTTTGAAAGCGATAAAAACTTACTGACAACTACTTCGGTCACATTGCGAATAATACCGTGGCGATCCTGATACCTACGGTTTTTTAAGCGGCCTTCAATGGCTATTTCTAATCCTTTGTGCAAATGATCGTAGGCAAACAGCGCGTGCTTACCCCATAAAACCAGGGTGTGCCATTGTGTATCTTTTATCCAGTTCCCATTGGGTCCCTTGAACTTCTCAATCGTCGCCAAGGAGATCTTGACCATGGACTTATTATTATCAAAACTATAAATCGTAGGATCGTTTCCAACAATCCCCATTAAGCGTACATTATTTTTTAAGCTATTCATTTTCAAT
>DXEZ01000170.1 GCA_019114715.1 Candidatus Sphingobacterium stercoripullorum
CTAATGCACCCATTGCGATAATATATAATACAACCAAGCCGATGTTTTCAAATGCAAACTCTACTTGTCTATATAAATCTTTTGCTTTGGTAATCTCTTTACCATTTTCTACATAGGATGTAAACTCATGGAAATCGCTAGCCGAAATTTCCTGGTGTGAAATCTCACCGGTAGCCAAATCTTTAGTGTACTCTATATAAGGTACCTCACCCCAGTGGTATTGGTACCAGAAGTTCTGCATATGTGTCACTAGGAATACGAGTACGATTGTTCCCAAGATGCCCATATTTCTAGAATTCCATTTACTTCCAGCATTGCCGTCGTAAACTTTGTAGCCTATAGGTCTGGCAGCTTTGTTTTTACGAGTTAAAATTAACGCGTATAAAGCGTGTATGATGACCGAAGCGTAAAGTAAATAGGAGACAATCTTAATTGGGGGGAAAGTTGTCATGAAAACCGCATACTTATTAAATGCATATCCAGCGTCATTGTAAAATAACTGCAGGTTCCCGATCAAATGCACAATTAAAAATAGGCATAGAAATAAACCGGTCAAACTCATGACAAGCTTTTTGCCTACTGTGGAACTAAAAATAGGATTTGATTTACTCATTATTTCTTAATTCGTTAACATTTTCTACAAATCTATAAAATGATTAGAAATAAGACATTAATTTGAAAGGATAACTAGGAATTTAGAATGTTTCTAAGTTGCAAAAACAGCTACCCCTAAATCGAGATAGCTGTTTTTTTATTTCACAATAATGTCTTATTCCTCTTGAACGCCTTGTAATTACTGCCTTTCTTTTTTACGCGTTATTGCCTAATTTTTATTCAAATGAAGTCTTTTTAAAGGCACTTATCTGAATATTATATTGCACGCAATGTAACAATCTGTCATCGTAATGTAAGGCATGTTAGGCTAGATTCTTACAAGAAGCTATACCCTAGACTGATTGTCCACAGGTTGAAGTTTTGTTTTTCACTCTTTTTGTTGAAGTTTCCAAGCCCGTTCTCATAGCGTAAATCCACGCTCAGTTTTGAAACGTCCGCTCCTAAGCCAAACACGATTGCGTTCGCATTGCTTTTCCAGTCTATTTCTTTGAAATCTGGAACTTTCGGCTTGTCTACAACGAAGGAGAACAATGGACCCACTTGTACGCGTGCGCCAATTGGTCCTAGACCGAATTTAGTACCTATTAAAATGGGAACATCAATAGCTTTAAAGTCCATGCTTTTTGTCGCCTCACCTTCTTGTGCTATGGATGTATTTTTGCCAGTGAAGTAAGCTTCTGGTTGAATATGAAACCCTGCGATCCCTACCCGTCCCCATAAGCCGGCCAAGTAACCTGCCTTCGTATCAGAATTGAATGTTTTACTGTCACTCTTTAATTTGGTGAAATTCATCCCTGCTTTTGCACCAAACTTAAACTCTGGAAATAGTTGTGCCTGTGCGGTAAAACCTAGAATCAGGCAAATAAACGTTGAAAATATTAGTTTTTTCATATGTTAAGCATTAATTTTAGCAACTAAATTACGGATATAAAGTTAATATTCAATATAAAAGTAAAAAGTATGGTGCCTTTTAAAATTAGTGATGAGCAGTGGCCTGTCGTAAAGCTGAAGCTACTACGTAAGTATAGAGACTTATCGGAAGCCGACTTAGCTTATCAAGAGGGTCAAGAGGAAGAGTTGGTTAATCGTTTAGCAAAACGCTTGAATAGAAATAGAGAGTATGTTATTTTTACCATAAGTAAAGGGCTTTCGGATTTAAAGTCGAATCAATTATAGTTGAGTTAGTCCATGCGTATTTACAATTTTAATGGTCAAGGAAAAACTAAGCAACTTTCTGAAAAAGAAATTGATGAAGGCTTCATGGATTTAGCAATAGACCAAGCTAAAGTGGCCCTTTCAAAAGGAGAGGTGCCTATAGGTGCTGTTGTGGTGAGTCAAGGTAAGGTTATTGGAAAAGGATATAACTTAACTGAGCAATTAAACGATGTAACCGCCCATGCGGAAATGCAAGCTATTACTGCTGCCTCGCAGTTTTTAGGGGGGAAGTATTTAAAAGATTGCACCTTGTATGTAACGGTAGAGCCCTGTGTTATGTGTACGGGTGCCCTTTATTGGTCGCAAATTAGCCGGGTAGTATATGCGGCCCCAGACCCTAAAAGAGGGAGCTCCTTGCACGGGGGATTATACCATCCAAAAACGCAGATTCTATCGGGAGTAAGAGCGGAAGTATGCGCCGAACTTATTCAATCATTTTTTCGTAATAAAAGGTGATTCAGGATTTCTACTTGTCATTTTCGCTTAGTATTTAGATGGTTTTTTTGTATATTTGATTTTGAACGTGAGTAAATAATTTTTAATAAAGTAAATAAAAAATAATATGGCATTTGAATTAGAAAAATTACCGTACGCTGAGAACGCATTAGAACCACACATTGATGCAGAAACTATGGCGATCCATTACGGTCGTCACCATCAAGCGTATGTGGATAACTTAAACAAAGCAATCGCTGGAACAGACGCGGAAAACTTGTCTTTAGACGAAATCATAAAGAACATTTCAAAATATTCTGGAGCAGTTAGAAATAATGGTGGTGGACATTACAACCACTCTTTGTTTTGGAGTGTTTTAAGTGCCAACGGAGGGAAAGAACCTACAGGAGAATTAGCTGATGCAATCAAAGAAGCGTTTGGTTCATTTGATGAATTGAAATCTCAACTTCAAAGTGCAGGAGCTACTCGCTTTGGTTCTGGTTGGGCTTGGTTAATTGTAGGAAAAGACGGGAAATTAGCAGTTACTTCTACTCCTAATCAAGACAATCCACTGATGGATGTTGCCGAAGTTCAAGGAACGCCAATTTTTGGAATTGACGTGTGGGAGCACGCGTACTACTTGAAGTACCAAAACAAAAGACCAGCATACCTAGAAGCTATATTTAATGTAGTAGACTGGGATGCGGTAGCAAAAAGATACCAAGAGGCTAAGTAATTGCCTTACAGAAAATAAGTTGGAAAAGCAGTGGAGACACTGCTTTTTTTATGCCCTGAATATTCTACAGTTCTGCTAGTATTTGTGTATCTTTGTTGTATACAAGAAAACAAGAAATATTATGTTAAAAGGATTCTTTAATGTACCTGTTCCGGGGAATGAACCTGTGTATTCTTATGCAGTGGGAACGCCGGAAAGGAAGCAATTAGAAGAGGCAATTGCAGAACTTCGTTCGAAAACTGTTGAAATCCCTATGTATATAGGAAGTGAAGAGGTTTTTACTGAGGATAAACGCCCTTTAACGCCTCCACACGATCACAAGCATATCTTAGGCTATTATTCGCAAGGCGGGAAGGAACACGTTGAAAAAGCAATAGAAGCTGCTTTAAACGCAAAGAAAGATTGGGAAAATTTAGAATGGGAGCACCGCGCTGCAATTTTTCTAAAAGCTGCAGAGCTAATATCAACAAAATACCGTTATAAATTAAATGCTGCTACGATGCTAGGGCAGTCAAAAAATGCTTTCCAGGCAGAAATCGACTCTGCTTGTGAGATCGTTGACTTCTTGCGCTTTAATGTTCAGTATATGTCTGAAATTTATTCGCAACAGCCGCCAATTTCCCCTAAAGGAGTTTGGAACCGTGTGGAGCAAAGACCTCTAGAAGGATTTGTTTTTGCGCTAACGCCATTTAACTTTACAGCTATTGCAGGGAACTTACCTACATCTGCAGCCATGATGGGGAACGTTGTGGTATGGAAGCCTTCCAACACGCAGATCTATTCTGCTCAAGTGTTAATGGAGATTTTCAAAGAAGCTGGTGTTCCAGACGGTGTAATTAACTTAGTTTATGCGAGTGGACCTACAGTGGGAGAAGTAGTGTTTTCTCACAAGGATTTTGCAGGTATTCACTTTACCGGTTCTACAGCAGTATTCCAAGACATTTGGAAGACAATAGGAGAGAATATCCATAATTATCGCAGTTACCCTAGAATTGTTGGAGAAACAGGTGGTAAAGACTTCATTTTATTACACCCTTCAGCGGATGTAAAAGCATCATCTACAGCTTTATCTCGTGGAGCTTTTGAATTCCAAGGGCAGAAGTGTTCTGCAGCTTCAAGAGCATATATTCCAGAGTCTTTATGGCCAGAAGTGAAAGACTTGGTAGTTAAAGATGTAGAAGACTTCAAAATGGGTGGTACGGAAGATTTTTCCAACTTCATTAATGCAGTAATTGATGAGAAATCTTTCGATAAAATAACCTCTTACATAGACCGAGCAAAAACTGCAAAAGACGCAGAGATTGTTGTGGGTGGAGAGTACGATAAATCGAAAGGTTATTTCATTAAGCCTACAGTAATCTTAACTACCAACCCTCACTATGAAACAATGGAAGAGGAGTTGTTTGGTCCTGTTCTGACGGTTTATGTTTATAAGGACAATGAGTGGGAAGATGTGCTTGAGTTAGTAGATAACACGTCTATTTATGCGCTTACAGGTGCTGTATTCTCGCAAGATAGATACGCTATCGAGCAAGCTTCTGTGGCACTGAGAAATGCAGCGGGTAACTTCTACATCAACGATAAGTGTACAGGTGCCGTGGTTGGCCAGCAGCCATTTGGTGGAGCCAGAGGTTCAGGTACGAACGATAAAGCAGGATCGATGATCAATTTATTGAGATGGGTTTCTCCAAGAACTATTAAAGAAACCTTTAATCCAGATACGGATTATCGCTATCCTTTCTTAGGGTAATTAATAGATCATTTATAGCATAAATATAGCGCTCGTGCCATGCATAGAGCGCTATATTTTTGGGCTATGTTTTTAAATTAAATCTTTATAAAATCTTTAATCTGTTCAATTCACAGCGCTTGCTGTTACTGTTTTAGTAAACAATGTTAAAGAATATTTCTATTCTTTAGCATTGTTCTAAAATCTTATATAGCAATTGTAGTGTATCCAATATAAATGTTTATGACCATTAAAATCACTCTTAAATGTTCCTGTATAACTCTCTCGCAGGTCTTTGTCTAAAGCTGCTATATCCAATAGAGTCAATATACCGTTGGCGTTTATAGCGAAAGTAATATCGATTATTCTCCCCTCAGGATCAAAAATAAATGTAAATAATATTCTTTCGCCTGCGCGACTTAAAACATCACATTTGGTTTTACCGAGTAGGGTTCTCACTTTATTAACCAAAACATCATAATTGGTTAGCTCTAAATCTATATAGTCAAGCGGCAGACCGTCTACAATACTTCTATTTGGCTTTAGTTGTGGTCGTTGATTCCGATAGATAACACATCTATCGTATATATTAAGGGAATCTACTTTGTAGGTGATTTCGTTTAAGACGTATGTTCCTTCTTTAATTGCTAACTCTTGTGCAAAAGAAGTGTTGAAGATAATTATTGAAACAATAAAAAGAAGAAATGGCACTATATTGTTAGGCTTTATGATAATAAATAAAGTATTTCGTAAATAAATTTCGGTTTTATATACTTTGGCTTTAGAATTGTAGTCGTAGCTTAAGATAAAGAATTATTTTTTAAAAAAAACTTATCTTTTAATTATTTAGGGCATTATTGGTTATTCGTATAAAAAATTTAGCGCTCATGCTATGCATAGAACGCTAAATTTTTAGTCCTTACTTAGGAAGTTATACCTGGAT
>DXEZ01000171.1 GCA_019114715.1 Candidatus Sphingobacterium stercoripullorum
CCCAATTTCCTACCACCTATTAAAAACTCCTCTGAATTGCTGGTTGACTTTTTATAGGAATAAAAGCCTATTCCTAACATCAAAAGCATATATAAAACAATCGCTACTAGTTCATAATAATCCATAAAATATATTTGTTTTTGTATTTACTGTGTTTAAGACCTTTTAAATTTTAAGGTTTTTAATATTTTGCGGGCTGGCCATCTTCAGGAATAGTTGAAAGAATAAATTGCCTAATGTCTTCATTCGCCTGTATAAGGTCTTCCTTCCTAAGGTACATCATATGACCACTTTTATAGGCTTTGAATGACATCCGTGGAGCTAGTTTCCCGGAAGGATCCATGTGCCATAGGTTGTATTTTGCATTGAAGTAATCCGTTGCTCCATCAAAATACCCCGATTGGACCATAACATTTAAAAATGGATTGGCAGCCATTGCTTGACGGAGGTTATAACCTGTTCTATTATTCGAGCCATCCCAAGGATGAACTGGACCGAACATATTATACCTTACGTCCGTTTTAAAATCAAGAACATTTCTATAGTAATAATTTATCGCAGGCGTAAATGAATGCAACCAAGACGTCAATTCTGCATTGTAATCCGGCCTTTCTCCAGCATCTCGAACATCCACCCCTAAGTACCTAGAATCTAACCGTCCTACGGTGTATCCATCTTCACGCTTTAGCTCCTTCCAAAATAGGGAGGTTGAAATATCCAAGTTGTTTTGTGCTATAACTATTTCAGAAAGAGATGTATAGCGAGACATTTCTTTTATGATATAGGCTTTTTCTTCTGGACCAATGTGATGACCTTTTGCAATTGCCGGTAAGAGTTTGTTTATTGTAAATTCTTCTGCTTCTTCTAGGAGGTCTTCCAGCTGTCTGTTTTGTAATTCTGGAGCTAGCTTATTGTGGTAATAGGCAGTTGCTGTAAAATAGGGAAGTCTATTGGCAGCGCTTACTGTACGATCTCTTGTAATCCCTAGGTCCGTTGGTGAAACTAAAACAACCCCATTTAAATACATCCATTGTGAGTTTTGTAGCTCTAAAGCCAGTCCAGATACCCTTGTAGTACCATAGCTCTCTCCTATTAAATATTTCGGAGAATTCCACCGGTTATTTCGCGTTACAAAGGTGCTTATCCAGTTTGCCAAATACTTAATATCAGCATTTACACCAAAAAACATGGATTTATTCACATCATCGGAAAGGATTCTTGAGAAACCTGTGTTGACGGGATCTATGTAAACAATATCGGCAACATCTAAAATCGAGTAAGGATTTTCTTTTATCCCATAAGGCTGCACTGGATAGCCCTCATCGTCTATATTTAGTAATGCGGGGCCTGTATAGGCGATGTGCATCCATACCGAGCCGGATCCAGGCCCTCCGTTGAAGGAAATGACCAAAGGTCTATCCTCTTTGTTTTCTACCCCTTGCTTTTCGTAGTATGTGTAATGCAAAGAGGCCACCTCTTTTCCGGAATCATCCCAAACAGGCTGCATCCCTGCAAAAGCCTTGTAAGCAATAGACTGCCCATTTGCCCTAAGCTGATGGGTCGTCGTTACAACGGTATCGCTTTTTAATGCGGGTTGGGCAAAGGATGCCAAGCAAATACCAAGAGTTAAAAACATTATTAAGGATAGTCTCATGTTGTTGTTATTAATTTTGATAATCAATAAGTCTTGGCAAAGATAGAAATTCATTAAGAACATCGGGTAAATCTGGAGAACTTTCCTGCCTAGCTGAGTCATTAAGGGGAATAAATAAATGAAGTTTACAGCTCTTTTTTCGGGTAGTTATTCCTGATCAAAGCTCAGATTTACTGAAAGTTGTGAAGATACATTTGGTGCGTAAAATGGAACCGAGCTATTGTACGTAATTCACCCTAGTGATCAATTATTTTCTAGCACCTGATCCGCCCCTAATCAATTACTAGAGTATCTGCACTAAATAATCAAAGTAACAAAAATCAATAAGCAATCGTTTGATTGTTTTCTCCACTGTTCATTTATAGCCTGAAAATATATATTTGGCAAAATAAAAATCGAATTATAGCTATATGAAACGACATTTTATCTTATTAATTTTTAGCTTGTTTTTTCTGCAATTATCTGCTCAGGAAAAATATGCTGATGTTTTCCAAGATGAGAACCTCTCTACCCTGCAGGCGGAAGTCAATGAAGATTTAATTAAAGAGATTAAAGAAAGCTCCATTCGGGAGTATGCTTTGCGTCTATTTAAGAACCCAGATTTATCGAAAGCTCGGCTACAGAGTTACGCGAGCTATTTGCATCCCAAGCTGCTAGCTAGGAAGCTCAAGACAACGTCATACTCTCAATTTGAAAACCCTACGGGTATCTATTTTAAGCAAGGCGAAGAAATTGCTTTATGGGTTAACAGCCCATCCAATCAGGCTCTTAATCTAAAAGTGGCTAACTGGGATGATCAGGATTTCACGCTTGATGAATACCCTTTAAAGCATGGGCTTAATACATTTACTGCTAAAAATAAAGGGAATTCTTATATAGAGTATTTTGTTGAAGATGAAGGTAACCACCCATCGGTCCATGTACATGTGTTTTCGGGTGAAGAAAACGGCGTCTTTGATATCAAGATACACAGCAATGAAGATTGGCAGAAACTATTAGCAAATGCTAAAAGTCCAGTGATAGACATTTTAGGCGAGTATACGCATTTAGCCTACAGTGTAAATTCATTAAAAAAATACAGCCCAGATAACGGCGTGGAACTCATTGCTCTTTACGATTCAATCATCAATATTCAGTATCAAATTATGGGTCTAAATAGTGCAAATGAAGTACCTAGAAATAGAATGTTTGGCCGCGTTATTTGGAAAGGCTTTATGTATGCTGATGGTATAGGTGCTGCCTTCCATGATAATACAATGGAGAATGTAGCCCATGTTGAAAACCTGAGAAAGAACCCTTGGGGTGTGGCCCATGAGTTTGGTCATGTGAATCAAGTGCGTCCGAATATGAAATGGGTCGGTACCACCGAAGTTACAAATAACATTTTCTCAGTTTGGACTCAATATTTCTTCAATCCTGAAAGCCCCAAGCTAGAGCGCGAGAAACTTCAAGATTACGATGAGCAGAAAGTTGGTGGAAGAATCACCTCGTTTATGGAATCGGCATTTATCCATAGACAGCCGTGGCTTACCCAAGCTGGCCCAGATCGTTGGGACCGTGAAAGACCAAGAGACTGGGGTGGCGATCACTTTGTAAAGCTCGTACCACTATGGCAATTGCAGCTGTATTTTGTGGTTGCTGGGGAGTCTAATAAGTGGGAGACCAGCAACTTTTATGGAGAAATTTTTCAGAAAGCTATCAAAGCGGCTCCTACACCGGAAAAGGATGATGCCTACTACCAATTGGAGTTCATAAAAAATGCTTGCGATGTAGCTAAGTTGGATTTGACAGACTTTTTTGAGCAGGCTGGATTATTGCTACCCATTGACCTTTGGGTAGATGATTATACCTGCGCGCAGATGACCATAACAGAAGAACAAATTGCTGCTGTTAAGAATTACGCATCTAAGTATAAGAAACCCAGCACTTCGGTCTTAAAATACATTACAGCTAATAGCGTCGATATCTTTAAAAATCAAAACAAGTTAAAAGGAAAAACTGGTAAAGGCTTTTCTATGGAAGATGGTAAAGTAATAATAGATAACGACAAGTGGCAAGGTGCAGTAGCCTTTGAAACTTATCAAGGCGATAAGCTTATTAAGATTGCTTTTCGTGGAGCTGGATCTCCCGATAATAGCCAGACAATAGTCCATACGCCAGAAGGCTCAACCACTGTTAAAGCCGTGAGTTGGAATGGAAAAAGAAAAAATGTAACAAGCCTATAAAATTACAGGCTATTAAGTAAAGCCAGAGCCTCTCTGGCTTTACTAATAAAAATTCTAATCTGAGTTTTTAATTATTTTTCGTATTATGGTCTTTCAAAGTGCTTAATAGTAAAAAGCTATTGGACATTTACTGTTTTCTATTCAAGAGTCCCTAAAAGTAGGTATATGAGCATGTAGCTCTATGAGAAGGGCATGAAGTAATGCAGGGTGAATAGCTCACGCTGTAGCTACTAACTCTGTGAAGAGAATATTTTCATTCGTTATTTCTATTTACAAAGCAAAACCTAGAAAAATATAGACTATGATGGAAAAGTTTTTTATTTCTGCCGGTATATTTACCCTAATAAGCTTATCGAGTTGCATGAACTCACCCAGTAGCTCAAACCAGGATAAATCCGGTCAGCAGCCTGCGGAAAACACTAACTTCACTACTGTAGAAGTGGAGATTTTAAACGACAAAGCGAAGGATATTTTAGATGAAAACATCAAAGGTACTGTAATTGCAGACAACTTCATTTGGTCAGAAGGTCCACTATGGATAGATGATAAAGAGCTATTGTTGTTTTCAGATGTACCGGCCAATGTCATTTACCAATGGACTCCAGAAGATGGACTAAGCGAGTACCTGAAACCAGCGGGTATGACTACACCCCATGAGCACGACAAAGAGCCTGGACCAAATGGATTGATACTGAATCACCAGGGAGAACTGGTGATCTGTCAGCATGGTGATCACGCTTTATCCATTATGAATGCTCCGATTGAAGCGCCTCAAGTTAAGTTTAAAGTGTTAGCAAATGAATATCAGGGCAAGCGTTTAAATAGTCCTAATGATGTTATCATCGATAAACAGGGGCAATATTATTTTACCGATCCGGATTATGGTCTTGCCAAAGCGGAAGACAAAGAACTTCCTTTTAATGGCGTCTTTAAAATTGACACCTCTGGAATCTTGGAGCTACTCATTGATACCATTTCCCATCCTAATGGACTGGCATTCTCTCCTGATGAGCAGAACCTGTATATAGCAAACTCCAACCACGATTCTCCAATTATTTATAAATACAGATTGGACCATAATGGCGATATATTAGATGGAGGAGTGTTTTTTGATTTTAAGCCTTTATTAGACCGTGGCCCAGGTGGCCCGGATGGTTTTAAGTTGGATTCTAGTGGGAATATCTACACTTCTGGACCAGGTGGTGTTTGGATCATTAGCCCAGAGGGAGAGCCACTAGCTAGGCTAATAATTGAAAACAGGGTTTCAAATTGCGCCCTTTCTAAGGACGAAAAAACGTTATTTGTTACCAACACCGATAAAGTTCTGCAGATAAAATTAAAGAACTAGAGGATTATATTCTAGCAAACTATTCTCCTACTTGTTTGTTATCAATAAAAACAGAATCATGAATAAAAAGCAAACACTCATTGCGCTATCAGCAACCGCTCTAGGAACGATTATCTACAACGTTTTAAAGCCTGTGAAATCAGATGTTCAAGCGATATCTAATTTTGATATCGACCAGTATTTAGGCAAATGGTATGAAATTGCCAGGTTAGATTTCTATTGGGAGAAAAACTTAAAGAATGTAGTTGCCGAGTACCGCAAGGATACAAGCGGTAGGATTCAGGTGATTAATAAAGGGGTTGATATAACAAATAATCAATTGAAAATAAAAACGGGGAAAGCAAAGTTTAAGTTTCCAGATGATAAAAACATCGGCGCTCTAAAGGTTTCTTTCTTTGGCCCCTTTTACAGCGGATACCACGTTATGGCAATCGATGAAGGTTATAAATATGCGCTAGTCTTTGGAGATAACACCGATTACATGTGGATTCTGTCTCGGGAAAAAGATATTCCAAAGAAAGTCGTTGAAGGCTTTTTAAAGACTGCTCAGATGGCCGGATATGCTACTGAGAACTTGGTGTGGACCGTTCAAGAAGACTCCTAGTTGAAGATTTCATTGATGATATTGTAGTCTATTAGTTCCTCTTGGCAAATTGCTTGAGCTATATTTTGGATATCCTCATCACTAATTACATTTCGTAGCCCTTTATTGTATAGAGAGGTTAGAAAGATGGCAGCTTGATTACGCTCTTGATGGGCTAGGACTCCTCCCCCAACGTAAAAGTTTATTATCGCGCTTGCAAAATCTGCGAACTCTGGGATGCTAAAATTTCTACCAGTCTTTTTACGATTTGCAATAAACAGTTCAAAGTCTTTTTTTAGAAGTTCCTTTTTATCATTATCCATAGCCAAAATTAAGAATTTATTTGATAGGAGTAGGATATATTCTCATTTCAAATTTTTAAAGGAACACACTCGTATATTGAATCCATTTTTCTTAAATTTAGCCACAAATTCTACGAAGGGATAAGGGCTTTAGAGCCAGTAAACCTCAAAAAGATGACCAATGGAAACTTTATTTTATCATTACGTTAAAAATGTATTAAGTTTTCATTAGAAATCTTCTGAGTGTATCAAACACCGTGGAAATATCGATAGAACAACTTATATTCGTATAAAGAACTACTTCTTGACACAAAAAACAGCATAATGAAAAGAAAATTAACGAGTTTATTTTTAGGCTTATTGATTGCGCAATTTGTCTTTGCGCAGCAACCCAAATATATTTTTTATATGATTGGGGACGGAATGGGACTTAACCACGTTCATTTAACAGAAGAGTATCTGGCAGAAATCGATGGTAAGAATACGGTTTTCCCTTTGGTATTTACCACCTTTCCATTTGCATCTTTTGCAACCTCTTATTCAGCTAGCCACGGAGTGACGGATTCAGCCGCAGGAGGTACTGCACTGGCTGTTGGTGAGAAGACAAAAAACGGGGTTATTGGCATGGACAGTTTAACCCAAAAAAGTCTAAAGAGTATTGCTTATGCCGCCAAAGATGAAGGCTTAAAAGTTGGAGTCATTACCAGTGTGAGTATAGACCATGCGACTCCAGCAGCTTTTTATGCACACCAACCTCAACGTAACATGTATTACGAAATATCTCAAGACCTCATAAAGAGCAATTTTGACTTTTTCGGCGGTTCGGGATTCCTCAAGCCAGACAAAGATAAAGACAATAAAGATGTGCCTTCTATTTTTCCGCAATTCGAAGAGGCTGGATATAAGCTGGTACGCGGGAAAGATGAATATGCTAGTTTATCCAATAAGGGAGATAAGATCATTTATATGAATGAAGAAGGAACAGATAAGGGGTCCCTCCCATTCTCAATCGATCAAAAACCAGGTGATTTAAAACTTAAAGACATAACTGAGGCTGCGATCACTTCTTTAACGGAGAATAGCGACGACGGTTTCTTTTTGATGGTTGAGGGTGGAAAGATTGATTGGGCTGCACACTCAAATGACGGTGCAACGGTTATTCATGAGGTGTTGGATTTTAATGAAAGTGTGAATGTAGCTTATGAATTTTATAAAAAGCATCCAGAAGAAACATTAATCGTTGTTACTGCTGACCATGAAACCGGTGGGATGGCTGTAGGTAATGGCAGCTCTACGCTCGTAACGCACAACTTGAAGAATCAAAAAGTATCTCAAGGAACTTTATCATCAAAGATATCTGATCTTAGAAAAGAAAACCCTAATGCAAAATGGGAACAAGTGAAAGAAATCCTTAGTGAAAACTTAGGTATTTATACCAAGGTGAAAATCAAAGACGAAGACAACTCGGCAATCTATGAGGCATATAAAAAGAACTTCGTAGAACATGAAAATCTGACTTCTAAAAGTCTTTATGCCAACGACAATAAAATTGCTGCTTTAGCAGTACAGGCATTGAACCATGCAAGTTCACTAGGCTGGGCTTCAGGAAACCACTCAGCGGCATATATCCCTATTTTCAGTATAGGCGCAGGTGCTCAAGAGTTCTCTCATAAAATGGAGAATATTGATATCCCTAAAAAAATAGCTAAAGTGGCAGGCTTATCAATGTAAACACTTAGTTCAGATCTTTTAAAATGGCAGCTTATCCTATAGGTTGCCATTTTTTGTTGGAAGTAATTCCCCTTGAAAGGGAGGACTATAGAATTCCTAATTCTTAATAGTCCGGATTCAGTAAAAAGCAACAGGAGTACTACGCATTAAAAATGCCCCTTAATCTTTAAAGACTAAGGGGCATTTAAACCTAATAATAAGGAGTTATTATTATCCTTTACGAATTATGTTTAATGCTGCACCAGCCTTAAACCACTCGATTTGTTGCTTATTGTAACTGTGGTTTACAGTGATTTCATCTTTTGTACCATCTGCATGGTTCAAGACTACTGTAAGTGGTGTATCGGGAGCGAACTCCGTTAATCCAATGATATCAATATTATCGTCTTCTTGAATTCTATCGTAATCATCCTTGTTATCGAAAGTTAACGCTAACATACCTTGTTTTTTAAGGTTGGTCTCGTGTATCCTCGCGAATGACTTCACTAAGACTGCACGAACACCTAAATGTCTAGGTTCCATTGCTGCGTGCTCTCTTGAGGATCCTTCACCGTAGTTTTCATCTCCAACTACTACTGTTCCTATTCCTTGTGCTTTGTAAGCTCTTTGTGTAGCAGGAACTGCTCCGTACTCACCTGTAAGTTGATTTTTTACAGTGTCAGTTTCGTCATTAAAGTAGTTGATAGCACCAATTAGAAGGTTGTTAGATATATTATCTAAGTGACCACGGTAACGTAACCATGGACCTGCCATAGAAATATGGTCAGTAGTACACTTACCTTTTGCTTTAATAAGAAGCTTAAGACCTTTCAAGTCTGTTCCTTCCCATGCTGGGAATGGCTCTAGTAGTTGTAACCTTTCAGAATCTGGAGCTACATCTACTACTACTGAGGATCCGTCTTCTGCAGGTGCTTGATATCCTGAGTCTTCGACTGCGAAACCTTTTTCAGGTAACTCATCTCCATAAGGTGGCTCAAGCATAACTTTTTCACCGTGAGCATTAGTCAGGGTATCGGTCATTGGGTTGAAACCAAGGTCTCCGGAGATTGCTATTGCAGCAACGATCTCTGGTGAGGTTACGAATGCATAGGTATTGGGATTTCCGTCAGCACGCTTAGCAAAGTTTCTATTGAACGAGTGTACAATAGTATTTTTCTCTTGCTTATCTGCTCCTGCTCTGTCCCACATTCCAATACATGGACCACATGCGTTGGTAAAGATGGTTGCATTTAGCTCTTCAAATGATTTTAGAAGACCATCTCTATCTGCAGTATATCGAACTTGTTCTGATCCTGGGTTAATTCCAAATTCTGCTTTAGTGACAAGTCCTTTTTCAACGGCTTGTTTAGCTATGGATGCCGCTCTTGACAAGTCTTCATACGAGGAGTTTGTACAAGAACCGATTAATCCCCATTCTACTTTAGATGGCCAGCCATTTTTCTCTGCTTCTTGCTTCATGCGGGAAACTGGAGTAGCCAAGTCTGGTGTAAATGGACCGTTTAAGTGAGGCTCAAGCTCAGAAAGGTTAATTTCAATCAGTTGATCGAAATATTGCTCTGGGTTTGCGTAAACCTCAGCATCTGCCGTTAAATGTTCTTTAATTTGATTAGCAGCATCAGCAACGTCACTACGGTTTGTTGCTCTTAAGTAGCGTTCCATAGATTCATCGTAGCCAAATGTGGATGTAGTAGCACCAATTTCAGCACCCATGTTACAGATAGTACCTTTACCTGTACATGAAAGAGATTGTGCACCTTCACCAAAGTATTCTACGATTGCACCTGTACCACCTTTTACGGTAAGAATACCAGCAACCTTTAAAATAACGTCTTTCGGGCTAACCCAACCGTTAAGTTTTCCTGTTAATTTTACTCCGATTAATTTAGGGAACTTTAACTCCCAAGGAAGTCCTGCCATTACATCACACGCATCTGCTCCTCCTACACCAATAGCGATCATTCCTAATCCACCTGCATTCGGGGTATGTGAGTCGGTACCGATCATCATTCCACCTGGAAATGCGTAGTTTTCTAATACAACTTGGTGAATAATTCCAGCTCCAGGCTTCCAAAAACCTATACCGTATTTATTGGAAACTGAACTTAAGAAATTAAACACTTCTGAACTTTCGTTTTTAGCACGAGATAAATCTTCGTTAGCTCCATCTCTTGCCTGAATTAAGTGGTCACAGTGTACTGTTGAAGGTACAGCTACTTGTGGCCTACCAGCTTGCATAAACTGCAATAGCGCCATTTGAGCAGTTGCATCCTGCATCGCTACTCTATCGGGTGCAAAGTCCACATAAGACTCGCCACGGATAAATTCTTGGTTTGCTGTACCATCCCATAAATGGGCATACAATATCTTTTCTGCAAGTGTTAAAGGCTTATTTACTACTTTACGAGCCGCGTTGATACGCTCCTCGTAGTTAGCATAAACCTTTTTAATCATATCTATATCAAATGCCATGGAATATAAATTATTTGTTTAAATATTCATTAAGTTGATTGAACCCTGGAAAACAGGATTCGAACAAAAATAAGGAAATACCTCTATAATTACGAATCTTACCTCTTTAGTCAAGATATTTGGAAAGATTCTAAAGTAATCAACTACTTTTTTACACTAAGTTAACAGGAGGTTTTACGTTCTTCATCTCTTGAATAGTAGCAATTGGATTCTCTGAAGCAAAAATTGCATTTCCAGCAACTAATACGTCAGCACCCGCTTGAACCAACTGTCCAATATTATGAGGACCAACTCCCCCATCCACTTGTACTAGTAATTCTTCGTTTCTTAATAGTGCAAGTTTTCTAACCTCTTCAATTTTTCTATAGGTCCTATCGATAAATTTTTGTCCACCAAAACCTGGGTTTACAGACATAATCAGTACCATATCCAAGTCTTCAATCACATCATCTAAAAGCGCTATAGGTGTATGCGGGTTTAAAGCTACAGATGCTTTACAGCCTAACTCCTTGATCGCATGGATAGTTCTATGCAAATGAGTACATGCCTCATAATGAACTGAAATAATCTCGGCACCTAAATCTTTACATTGCTTTAAATAACGATCGGGATCAACAATCATCAAATGAACATCCAGCGGTTTTTTAGCGTACTCAGCTATTGATTTTAACACAGGAAATCCAAATGAAATATTTGGAACAAATACACCATCCATAATATCAATATGGAACCAATCGGCTTCACTGTCGTTAATAACAGCGATATCTTTAGAAAGATTGGCAAAATCTGCGGCTAATACCGAAGGTGCAATTAGATGATTATTCGACTTGTAAATTGACATGTTGTATATATAATTACTTGTTATATGAAGAAAAAAATCTTCTTAAGCTCAGTTACTACCTAATGTTTTTCTTTATCCGTGCAGTCTCGTGACTAACTGACAAAAGACTCCTGATTGATCTTTACGTTGACCTCTCCGGTAGGTTCGATATCTAGTAAATCAACATTTACTATTTGATTTACATAACTTTCATCGTAAGGAACACGTATTTTAACATAATTCCTTGTGAATCCCGTCATATAACCATCCTTTACGTTGTTCTCCAGTAAAGCGTACTCGCTCCTGCCTAATTGAGATTCATAGAAGCTTCTTCTTTTCTTTTCTGATAAGCTATGAAGCATCTTGCTTCTGTCGCTTCTTAAGTTATTAGGTATTGCGCCACTCATTTGTGCGGCAATAGTGTTCTCTCTTTCCGAGTAAGTAAAGACGTGTAAGTAGGATATCTTTAGCTGATTTAAAAACTCATAGGTTTCTAAAAAGTGTTCCTTTGTTTCCCCTGGAAAGCCAACGATTACGTCTACACCAATACAACAGTTTGGCATCAAATCGTGAATTTGCTGTACTCGCTCTGCATATAGCTCTCTTTTATACCTTCTGCGCATTTGTGCCAAAATGCTATTACTTCCCGATTGCAAAGGCATATGAAAGTGCGGAACAAACTTAGCTGAACTGGCTACAAACTGGATGATCTCGTTAGTAAGTAAATTTGGTTCTATGGA
>DXEZ01000172.1 GCA_019114715.1 Candidatus Sphingobacterium stercoripullorum
TTTTTACGCCAACCAAGGGATGTCATCCCTTGGTTATTTTAAATGCTGTTGCATTTATTAGTTGAATCTAAGTGCTCAATAAATCAATACTAATTAATAGGCATCGTGTTGAACTAGAACACCCCCGCTCCTATCAATTTCTGTTTGAGGAATAGGAAAGTATGAGTTATGATCGTTGTAAATAAGGTTCTTAAACGAACTTAAATACTGTCCTTCGAAACTGGAGTACGACTCAAGCACTTCTTTTGCAATTCCCCACCGTACCAAATCAAAATACCTATGCCCTTCCATTGCTAGCTCAAGTCGTCTTTCAAATCTAACAGCTTCTCGAGCATAATCTTGGTTTGGAAATGACGGATACGGCTTAACCTGGTAATCGGCTAGAGCTACGCCATCAATCTCCTTAGGCGGTAGATTTGACGCTCTTTTACGCACATCATTCACCAGCTTTAAAGCATTCCCCAAGTTATTTAATTCTACTTCACACTCCGCAGCCATAAGATAAACATCCGCTAACCTAATAATATTAACATCTAATCCTGTTAGGTATGGTTCCCCTGGTACTGCATGTGCTGCATACAAAGATTGTGGTATCATGGTTTTAATTCCAACAAAAGGTCCCGCATATTTAGAATCACGAATCCAGTCATCTCCAGGCATTACACCATAGTCTAAGTAAGGTACCCCTCTCCTTCCAACCGTATAATCCAATCGTGGATCAAATCGAAGCTTTTTATTGAGAGAGTAGCTAGCTTTTTCACTCTGTGAGAGATTTAAATCAGATAAATATGGATTGTCTCTATATGAATTATCCAAAAGTGGTAACCCATTAGCATCAACACGAAAAGCATTCACTAAATCTATGGTAGGCTGATAAAACCCACAACATCCTACAGGCGAAGTGCCATACAATCCGCTTAACATATCTCCAACATTGGAGTTGTCTCCTGATCCGTTTGAGTTTATTGCATGCTTGGAAACAAAAATAGCCTCAGGTCCATCTTCCGTTAATACATTAAAGTTATTTTGATACGGAAGGCCTTGAAGATCCGTGGAGCCTATCACCTCATTAAACAAGGCTAAAGCTTCCGGATATTTCTTTTGATATAATAACACCTTCCCTAAATAAGCTTGCGCTGCCACTTTATCTACTCGTCCTCCCTCACCGTTTATTTTAGTAGTGGGCAAGTGATCAACTGCAAACTCTAAATCACTGATAATATGCGGAATGACATCAGAGTCGTTTGGAATTTCTTTTGCTTCCTCCACTGTAACAGTTTCATCTATGTACGGAATATTTTTAAATATTCGCCATAAAAAGAAATAATAGTGTCCGCGTAACATTTTGGCTTCAGCTTCAATTTCTAGAGCCCGCTCTTCTGAGATATCGGCTGATTTTTCCTTCAACTCATTCAGCATAGATAGCGTTTTATTACTTCGGATAACTCCTTCATAATACACTTGCCACATAGTTTCTAAGTTATCATTGGCACTTGTGGGATTCAAAGACTCTATAGCATTCATAAACGGCTGATCCAAGGATTCAGACCCTTTGTGAGCATTGTCTGAAGCTACCTCACCAAATAGCCATTGGCTAGGTGCAGCTCCATAATTCCCCCAAGTTCCATTCACATTTCCATTGAGTATACTATAAGCTCCTAGCAGCGTAGCCTCTACCCCCTCTAACGATTCAACTTGTGTATCGGAAAGCTCTCCTTGAGGAATATTATTTAAGAACTCTTTTCCACAAGACCCCATAAAGAGGATTGCAAAAACTAGTAATATCCCTTTTATATATTGATATAATTTCATTTTCATCTCCTTAAAATTAAAACCCTATGTTAATTCCCAATTGATATTGTCTTGCTTGTGGATAGGTCCCGAAATCAACTCCTAAAGCAGGATAAGTACTCGGTGTAGCACTAATTTCTGGATCTAGACCTTTATATTTAGTCAATGTGAATACATTAGATACACCAAAATAAACTCTTACTTTTCCGAGGCTACTGGCTGGACCGAATAGTGTTTTTCCATCAAGATTATATCCCAATTGAAGATTTTTTAGCTTTAAAAAACTCCCATCTTGAACATAGTAAGAAGAAGAAGCGTATTCATAGCTAGATGGTTCATCTGTGGGTGCAAGTGATGGTATACTCGAGTTGGAGTTCTCGGGACTCCAAGCATCTAACAACCTAACACTTTTTGACCCCGCAAAGACCCCAAAATCTGTAAAATACCTCGTAGCCTCGAAAAGATCATTGCCTTGAGATCCATAAAAGTACATCAAGAAGTCAAAATCTTTATAGGAACCTGAAAAATTCAAAGAGTATACAAAGTCTGGATGTGGATTTCCTATGACCGTTCTATCTGAATCATCAATCTTACCATCTCCATTAACATCTTCGTATTTCAATCCCCCTGCTCTTGCACCGATATAAGAAGGGCTGTTGTTCACATCATCCTGACTTTGATAAATACCATTTACCTTCAATCCATAAAAGGAGCCAAATGGATTACCAGCCTTTAAAATAGTAGTACTCATACTTCTATAATTCCCATAAATATGCTGAGAAACAGATGGTGCCAACTCCAATACTTCATTGACATTCCTGCTAATATTTGTAGAAATATCAAATTTAAAGTCTTTATCATCTAGATATCCATGATGATAGGCTAGGGAAAATTCAACCCCTTTGTTACTCATGGACCCTACGTTTACGTAAGGCGATTCCGCTCTTCCTACCGCAGTTGCGGGCAGGGGTAAACGGTACAACATATCTTCCGTTTTTTTATCGTACCAGTCAAAAGATCCTGTAAAGCGACCATCAAAAATAGAAAAGTCAATTCCTAGATTAATAGACTTTACTTGCTCCCACTTAACATCCGGGTTGAAATGAGCGTATTGCCAAAGTCCTGTTGTTACCTCCCCTCCGATAGGATAAGAAGATGAAGTCAAGGACTGTTGAAACCTGCTTAAATATTGAAAACCTGGAATACGCTGATTACCTGTAACCCCATAACCGGCACGGAACTTCAGATCACTCACCCATTCACTTTCTTTCATAAACTCCTCTTCTGATACTCTCCACGCACCGCTTACACCAGGGAAAACCCCATAAAGATTGTTTTCTCCAAAGTTTGAAGAACCATCTCTTCTAACAGTCGCACTCAGTAAATAGCGGTCTTTAAAAGAATAATCTGCTTTAGCGAACAGTGAAAACAATGATCCCACTGACCCACTTCCCGCGTTACCAATATTGGAAGTACCTGCATCTAAATACCAATAATCTAAGCTGTTCAGAACAAAGTAATTGTTTCTATTTCCTGAGATTTCTCTCCCATTGCTCTTAATAGCTTCCGAACCTACTAAAACATTTAAGCTATGGTCCAGATTAAAGGTTGTTTGATAATTCAAAGTATTACTCCAAGTCCACTCACTGCTGTACCCGTGGTATTCACTCATACCATTATTGAAGCTACCCTCTGAAAACTCAGGATCTGGATAGTTAAAACTAACTCCGTTATAATTTTCATAACGTATACCAAAATTTGTTCTGACGGTTAGGCCATCTATAAGATCATATTCAGCAAACCCATTACCGAAAAAGAAGTTGCTTCGATTTAAGTTATCCTTCGCTCTATATACGAGTGCTACTGGGTTTTCTCCATTTCCCCATCCACCTTTTGAGCCAGCAAAGTTCCCTCCTTCATCATAAACTGGAATAATATTTTGAATCCTATAGGCAAAGCCCAAAGCGCTTCCTTCATCCATATAATTTCCAGCAACATTAGGATTAACTCCCAGTCCTACACCTTCTGTATAACTGTATTGAAAGTTCTCCCCAAATCTCAATTTATTATTAAGAGCTGTAAATTGTGTATTTGTACGAACGTTAAACCTTTTAAAGCTAGAATGGATTATATTACCTTGTTGGTTGAGATACCCCCCAGACATGGCATAAACTGCATTCTCTCCTCCACCATTTGCACTCAGCTGATACGATTGAACAGGAGCATTTTGAGAAAGCTCCTTGAACCAGTTAGTACCACTTTGATTTGCTTTAGTAATTTGGTAAAAGGTATCAGAACTCCTGGAATAATTGTACTTATCCATATCAACGTCAGACTCAGTAATATTATTTCCAGTCTCAGAACCTGCTAATAAATATTCTGGAAGAGTCTCATTGGTACCGAACCTTTCATTATCCAAGTCCAAAACCTGTTGCGGCGAAAGCATTTTAGGGTATGCACTCATTATCGGTTGTTTCATGCCAACATACGATTCTATGTCTATTTTGGGTTTACCAGCTTTCCCTTTTTTAGTCGTAATGATAACCACACCATTATTCGCCCTAGAACCATAAATGGATGCTGCCGAGGCATCTTTTAAGACGGTCATTGTTTCTATATCATTTTGGTTTAGCCAACTTAATTTACCTTCAAACGGCACCCCATCAATAATATATAGAGGTTCATTATTGTTAATTGTTGAATAGCCTCTAATTTTTATTTGAGGTGTTGATCCAGGTGCACCGTCATTTACAATTTGTACACCCGTAGCTTTACCCTGTAATGCTTCAACAGCACTCGCTGAAGGTTGTGATTTAAGCTCATCTGCATCCACTATAGAAACAGAACCAGTTAGATCCCCTCGTCTTTGTGAAGAGTAACCTGTTACAATCACTTCTTCCAAATCACTTAAATCAGGCTGAAGTAATATTTCTATTTCTTTATCCGCGGCTGATAAAGTCACTTGTGTATTGCTGAAGCCGACATAGGATACCTCCAGGACTTCAGCACTTGATGCATCAATGGCAAACCTTCCATTTTCATCCGTGGAAACCGCACGATTTGTATTTTGGATCCTTACTGTAACACCTGCTAATGGCTTATTATCAGCTGCACTTTTAACAATTCCTTTAAATTGTTCCTGTGGAACATTAAAAAGTTTTTCACTTTTCAATCCGGTCGCTTCTAAATCCTTTGGACCGAAAAGAATGAACATTACTCCGATTACTAGGAGAAACTTAGCAAAAAGATTTAACCAAGTTCTATGTTCATTAAAAAAATATAGATAGTTTCTTTTCATAAGGTTAGTTTGTTTAAAAATTACTATTATTCATTCAATACAAGAAAGTAAAAACTGAATGACAGTTAAGGTGGACTTTTCATCACATTAAATACCATCATCATTAATTTGTTTGGTCTTAGTCTTTTATAATTAACAATTTACAATTAAAATTCACATGTAACAAGAAGTTTACAGTATTTTTCTTACTTTTATTAAAAACTACAAATACATGAAGATATTATATTTTAAATCTATTGGTCTATTATTCCTTGGATTTTCCATTTTATCCTGCCAGAACGGTTCATCTGAATCAAAAGATACGCAAGAGGAATATAAGGAACCAGAGACAACGGAGTTCACTTTAAAGGAGATTGATTCTCCTGTAGAAAACCCTTGGGGTATAACATGGATTGACAAATCTACGGCACTAATTACAGAAAGATCAGGAAAAATATTTATCCTCAAAGAGGACCAAGTAATAGACTCTATAACTGGCATTCCGAGTCCTTTCTTAAAAGGTCAGTCTGGATATTTAGATATCAAAGCCCATCCAGAATATCCTGAAAAACCTTGGGTCTATTTGACTTACTCAAAAAAGTCAGGTTCAGGAGGAAGCACTACCTTAGCACGTTTTCAACTAAGTGGAAATAAAGCTACAAACTGGGAAGATCTGTATCAGACTATGCCCATAACTGATGCAGGTGTTCATTTTGGCAGTAGAATAATCTTTGATAACGACGGCTACCTATTTTTCAGTACTGGTGAGAGGGGTGTAAAAGAAAATGCACAAGACCTTACAAATGATATGGGTAAAATACACAGATTGTATGAGGACGGAAGCATACCTGAAGACAATCCTTTTGTAGAAACACCCAACGCTAAAAAGAGTATTTGGACCTATGGAAACCGAAATGTGCAAGGGATGGCCTACGATAGTCAAAACAATATTATTTATGCAACGGAACACGGACCTAAAGGTGGAGATGAATTGAACGTAATCCAAAAAGGAGCTAATTACGGCTGGCCAGAGATTACCTATGGTATTGACTACGACGGAAGCATAATTTCAGATTTGGAAGAAAAAGAAGGTCTAGAACTACCAATCCATTATTGGGTTCCATCAATTGCTACTTGCGGATTATTGTTTTATACAGGGGACAAATATCCCGAGTGGAAAAACAACCTATTTAGTGGAGCACTTGCAGGAATGCATGTAGCGCGAATCACTATAGAAAATGGCGAAGTAGTAAATGAAGAAAAGCTATTGGTCGATCAAGGTCGAGTGAGACAGGTCGCTGAAAGCCCTGAAGGATATATATATGTCTTATTAGAAGGTCCTGGGCAAATATTAAAATTAGAGCCAGCGACAAAGTCTGAATAATTCAGATTTATAAAAACACTAAAGGAGCTTGGAATGAATAAATCCAAGCTTTTTTATTGAGGGGTATAGGTTTGGTTTCCAAGTTCAATTTAGTCGTGTAAATGCAGGGGGAAGGCTAGGCACTCTATAGTTTACATTTATTAAAACTAATACGAAACACCAATTATATTATATGGTAATAAGTGGGTTATTCTTCAACAATAATGTAAACGTCTTCACTGGATTTTTTCATTTGGTACTTTTCTCTGGCAATTCTTTTAATTTCATTTGCATCAAATTGTACATCATGGATAGCACGCTCGATCCTTTCAATTTCTGAGGAATAGAAATTTTTATCCTGCTCGAGTCTATCTTTTTCCTTTTGAAATAGATATTGTGTATAAAGATCGTATCGATCAAAAAACAATAGCCATATCAAAAAAGCCACCCCAGCAATCAAGTATCTGTTTTTAAGTAATTTAAATACTCTATCCATTTACAAACAGTTAATAATACGTTAAAGATAGATAATAAAATTAAAATTAAAAAGCCGCTAAACTTTTTACGGTTTAAGCGGCTAATTTTGTAAAAGCCCATCCACAAGGATGATCTTTTTATTTTGCGTATTTAAAGCTTTTACCTAAAAACTTCGCATTATCTCCTAACTCCTCCTCTATACGTAATAGTTGATTGTACTTTGCAATACGGTCGGAGCGAGAAGCAGAACCTGTTTTTATTTGTCCACAATTTAAAGCAACAGCAAGATCAGCAATTGTATAATCTTCTGTTTCTCCAGACCTGTGTGACATAACAGCTGTGTATCCACTATTCTGAGCCAAAGTAACTGCATTAATTGTTTCAGTCAAAGTTCCTATTTGGTTTACCTTAACCAAAATTGAGTTTGCAGTGTTATTATCTATACCTTTCTGTAAGAAAGTTGTATTGGTAACAAAAAGATCGTCCCCTACAAGTTGAACTTTATCACCTACTTTTTCTGTTAACAATTTCCAGCCTTCCCAATCTGCCTCATCCATACCATCTTCAATAGAGATAATTGGATATTTCTCAGTTAAGCTAACTAAAAAGTCAACTTGCTCTTCGATGCTACGAACTGCGGCATCTTTCCCTTCAAATAATGAATAATTGTACTTGCCATCTTTAAAGAATTCTGATGCTGCACAGTCTAATGCAATGCAAATTTCTTCTCCAGCTTTATAACCTGCTTTTTCAATCGCTTGAAGGATTGTTTCAATAGCATCTTCAGTTCCATTGAAACTTGGGGCAAAACCACCTTCATCACCTACTGCAGTAGATAAACCGCGATCGTGCAAAATTGTCTTTAAATGGTGAAACACTTCTGTTCCCCATCTCAAAGCTTCCGAAAAAGAAGAAGCTCCGACTGGCATAATCATGAACTCTTGAAATGCAATGGGCGCATCTGAGTGAGAACCACCATTAACAATATTCATCATTGGAATTGGAAGTGTATTGGCATTTACTCCGCCAATATACCTATATAATGGCTGGTGGCTTTCTTGTGCAGCAGCTTTCGCTACAGCTAAGGAAACACCTAAGATGGCATTGGCCCCTAACTTCCCTTTATTATCGGTTCCGTCTAACTCTATTAAATAGTTATCAATTTCATTTTGATCAAAAACATCCCATCCGATAATTTCTGGCGCAATTTCTTCGTTAACATTGTCAAC
>DXEZ01000173.1 GCA_019114715.1 Candidatus Sphingobacterium stercoripullorum
AGCTGCACGGCAGACTCTATAGCCAGCACCATAGCATCTGGACTCGCCACGCCCTTTCCAGCAATTTCAAAAGCAGTACCGTGATCCACCGAGGTGCGTATGATGGGCAAGCCCATGGTTATATTCACTCCCTTGACGCTGTCCATTTGCTTTTTCTCGGCATTCCACTTAAAGCCGGTTAACTTAAAAGGAATATGTCCTTGGTCGTGATACATGGCCACTATCCCTCCGTAATAGCCGGTTACAGCTTTAGAGAACAAGGTATCGGCAGGCACGGGCCCTTCAACATCATAACCTAACTTGAAAGCTTCTTCAACTGCTGGTAGTATTTCTTGATCGTCCTCCGTGCCAAACAGTCCTGAATCTCCCGCGTGGGGATTTAGTCCGGCAATTCCAATTTTCAAGTTAGATACCCCAAGGCTCTTAAGCCCGTTATGGAGCAGCTCGGTGACTTCAAGGATACGCTCTTTCTTGACTAAATCACAAGCTTCTCGCAATGAGACGTGGGTAGAAACATGGATCACCCTTAAATTCTCCTCAACAAGGAGCATCGCATATTTCTGGGTATTGGTATAATGGGCATAAATTTCAGTATGTCCCGCAAATTGATGTCCCGCCTCGTTGATGGACTTTTTATTAATGGGTCCAGTAACCGTGGCTGACAACTCCCCTTTCAAAGCCAGGTCGATCACTTTTTTAATGGATTGGAAGGACGCCTCTCCTGCTTCGGCAGAAACCTCACCGAAAGTAACTTTGGATAAATCGGTGTTTTTAAGATCTAAAACATCTGCCCGTCCGGCCTTGAATTCTGCATCGGAGACCTTGGAGATGCTATGGATCTCAATGGGAAGATTTAACCGAGTAGCGATGTGTTTAAACACCTCTGCATCGCCCACAATGACGGGCCTGCATATTGACGTTACTCTATCTTCTAATAAGGCTTTCAGCGCTATTTCGGGACCTATACTAGCGGGGTCCCCCATGGTAATACCAATGATGGGTTTATTATGCATGACTAATTAAATTCAATTTCAAGTTTGATTTTCTTACTACTTCTTTAAAGGAAGCAAGTACTTTTTCTGCGTCCTCTTCTCCTAGAGGGTATAATGGAGGCATCATATGCGCCTGGCAAAGGCCTAGCTCGCGCATGATTACCTTCAAGGCCCAAAGCGACTCCCCTAACAGCTTATCAGACTGATACACCCGGCCTATTTCATCGGATACCTTTTGCAAGGAAAGTGCTGTCTCTTCATCTCCTTGCTCTACAGCCTCGCACATCTCCTTGTATATCGAAGGAGCAAAATTGCCTGTGCTAGGGATAATTCCTGCGCTACCTTGAATTAAAGAATGTGATGCTCCACCCGACCAGCCCATATAATGTTTGAAATCCTCTCTATCGCGCCATAGCTCTAAGGAGCGATCAACGCGCTCCAAATCCCGCTCGGAATCTTTCACGGCGACAATTTTTGGATTTCTACTTAATTTATCTATTAAGTCAATAGGGATAGACATACCGGTTGTAGCGGGAATATTGTAGAGAATTAGTTCTGGAGAAATTTTCTCAGCAAGGTCTGTAAAATAACCTTCCATCTGCTGTTCGGTGAGCTTATAATAATTCGGCAAGGTTGCTGCAACCTGCTGAACTCCATTTTCAAACGCCCAGTTGGCTAATAAAATGGATTCCTCCAATGTATTGGATAAAATACCAACGTATAGCTTTCCCCCAATAGGCCTATTGATCGCTGCCTCCTTGATGTACTGCCTTTTCAGCTCATAGGATAAAGACGCTGCTTCACCCGTAGTACCTAAAATAAACGGTGTAGCACCATTAGCATATAGGTAGGAAAAAATTCTCGAAACACCCTCTTTGTCTAGACCCAGATCGGCATCTAAAGGAACTATAACCGGGACTATAACTTCTTTTTTCTCTTGATTTCCTTTCATATTCATATTAATAGGCAGCTTTAAAAATATTCACCGCATCTTCAAATTTAACCTCTCTTGGGTTGTTCACTAGTAACCTTTCAATCTTCATGGCATCATGCGCCATTTCCTCAATGGCACTTTCCGGCACGTCCACGTCCCTTAGCCGCGCAGGAATTCCGCAACCTTTAATCATAGATTTTATTTTTTCAATCCCTGATTTTGCAGTCTCCTCATCGCTGCTTAACCTCTGGCAGCCTAAAGCAATAGCTACTTGAGCGTATTTTTTCGGATTACTGGTGTAATTAAACTCCATGACATAAGGAAGTAGCAGTGCATTGGACAGGCCGTGAGCTAGGTTAAACATGCTACCTAATGGATAGGACAAAGCATGTACAGCTGCCGTATTAACTGGCCCTAAACAAAGCCCTCCTAACATGCTCCCCATAGCCACATGATACCTAGCCTCCTTATTCCCCCCATTTTGTACCGCCTCGCGGATATTCTCAGCAATAAGGCGGATGCCCTCATAAGCAAAAATATCTATAAAAGGTTGCGCAAACTTATTGGTAAAAGCCTCTAAGCAATGCGTCAAGGCATCTAAACCGGTAGAAGCCGTAATCGCAGGAGGTAAGCCCAAGGTTAATTCGGGGTCAATGTACACCTTATCAGGAACTAAGAAGGGGCTTATAACACCTTTCTTCTGGTTTTCGTCGTCTATAAATATCGCATTGGGTGACACCTCGCTTCCAGTGCCGGAGGTTGTTGGCACACATATAAGAGGTATACTTCTCCCTTTCAACAGTCCATTTCCGACAATAGCCTCTAAAGGCTGGTTGTTACCGAGCTGCGCGGCGACAACTTTCGCTACATCTAGTACGCTCCCCCCACCTATACCAAGCACGACTTCAATGGACTTATCCATATACTTATCTATAACTTGCAAAACATCCTTAAAGGAAGGCTCTCGGACGATACTCGTATCCACAAAGACGTTTACGCCTTGGGTTTTTAAACTTCCAATATACTGTTCCAGTTCACCCAGCAATGGGTCAATAGTCAGTATAGCGATAGATTTATGGTTCTGCTCGCCGATGTAATCAAACAATTGTTTTAAAACACCGTTCCCAAAGACTAAGTCTCCAGGGAAGCTCACCTTTAAAACGCTATTAGTAATCATAAATGTTCAAATAGTTTATTCCTTGTTCTATACCTACTTGTATTAGTACGACTAAAAAGAAGGCTTATTATATTTCTATACAGTAATTAATACCCCGCATTTTGACCAAATTCTTCAGGATTGGAGATGGCATCCAAAAAGGATTGAGGAATAGGGCGCACTATATGTTTATTTTCATCAAAAAATTGAATATCTGGGTTGGTAGCATTTAAGTAATTCGAGGTTAATTTCCCCATACGCTTTAAATCATACCAGCGAGTTTGCTCTCCAGCAAGCTCTCGTCCCCGTTCCTCAAGAATAAAATCTAAAGTTGCCTGATCCGCTGAAATTTCCATCTCTTGCGCTCTAGAGGAAATAGCTGCTCTTTTACGAACTGCATTGATGTAAGTCTGGGCTTTTTGTTTATCGCCATTGTACAATAGAGCAGCTTCAGCTGCCATGAGGTAAACATCGCCTAGTCTTATAATAGGGATATCTCCTAACCACTGCTGTCTATCCATTACAAATTCCCAACTCGAGAATTTTTTCATAGATGGGTAAACCTCTCGTGTATAGGTAGCCATTTGATTTGTTTCCGGTTCAACCCATCTACCATCTGCCTGAAACCAATCCGAGGGATCAACAATCCAAAAAGGTAAGTCTCGTTTTTCCTCGTCCGACATCACCCAATTGGGAGTTAACACAGATAATCCATCCAGCCATCCGTCTCCATCTTCATCAACCATATTGACAACCCCCATCCGCCATGATGAAAGCCCGCCTTGTACTAAAGTTTGATCTCCATCTGCGGTGTTTTTTATTACATGGCCCACTAAATTAGGGTTTTTATTGTATTGCTGGACCATAGATTGACTAATGGTAACATCCTCCCATTTTGAATTGTAGTATTCATAAAAAAAGGTTTCTTTAAACCGGGTATCTGCTGGATCAGCAACCGGTTCAAATAACTCGGTCAATAAATATTTCGTTGGCTTAAAGTTTCTACTATTTGAACGGCCAGACCAAGTTTCATTTTCCTGCGTTCCCCAAGGTGCCGCTGTAGTACGCGTATCCATTAAATAATACTGCCTTGTTCTACCTCTATTCCAATTTTCTGGGTTGCGTCCTTCGATTTCATCTATGGCTTGTAAAAACAAAAACTCTTTGTTGTTTTTATTATTTTTACCATCCCACAACTTGGCAAAACCAGATTGCTCATCATCACTCTCATAAAGTCCCACGCCATACTTACTAGCATTATTGATTAGTTCTTCTGCAGCGTTCAATGCTTTTTCAGCATTTTTCTCCACATCTCCCAATCTAGTTCTTTGCAAATAAGCTTTCGCTAGCATAGCCAGCGCTGCTTTTTTGGTTACCCGCCCTCTTTCATTATTATTCACATCAGGTAAATGTTCAGCAGCAAATTCAAGATCAGAAATTATCAGATCATAGAACTCCTCCTCAGTGCTTCTCTCTGGGTTATTTATTGCTCCAGTTTCAGTTAGTGGTAACGTAGTCAAGGAAACTCCTCCAAATTGTTCAACTAAGTGCCAGTTCGCCCATCCTCTTAAAAAATACGCCTCAGCTACTTTAGCATTTCTTGCTTCTTCCGAGTTAAACCCTTCAACTTGGTCAGCATAAAAGATCGCTGTATTGCAATAATTAATTGTTGCATACATTCCTCTCCAAAAAACTCTCAAAGTCCCCAAGTCTGCACTCATATTACTATTGTAAAGAGTAAACCCAGTTTCATTATTACCAACGTTAATCCAAAGGTCAGTCCCCATTTCCATGGCGCCTATACCGTCAATCTTACCGTAAAAATAATACATCCCATCATAGCAATAATTTATCAAGCTCTCGTACCCGTCCTGATACTTATATGCTGTTTCTACATCTACTGTCGAAGGGTTCCACTCATCAAGAGAACACGATGATAATCCTGATGCTAAAAAAAGACCGAGTAATATTTTATATCCTACTGTTGTTTTCATTTCTCAATAATTTAGTTCAAACTTTGTATTTTAATACCATACTTAGAATGAAAGGTTAACACCAAAAACCATTTGTCTATAAAGAGGGAAAGAGTCCGTCGCTCCCGTTTCCGGGTCCATATCTTTTAACAAATGACTTTTTGTAAAAATCAAAGGGTTATACATGGTTGCATAAACCCGACAGTTGGACATTTTCAATCCTTTAGCGATAGATTCTGGAAGTGAATATCCTAAAGAAATATTTTTAATTTTTATAAAAGATGCATCTACAATGCGAAGTCCAGATGTAGGGTTTGAATGGTTAGATGTTCTATTTATATAAGGTCTAGGAAAATCATTAGTTGGATTTTCTGGAGTCCAATAATTATAAACCGACGGCATATTGATAGACTTATAACCAAAATACCCTAATAAATCAGCATCTATATGATGTCCCCAACGGGCAATTGTAAATACACTTAAGTCCAAGCCTTTGTAAGTGAACGTATTTTGCCATCCAGCAGTCCACTTTGGGCTACCTTGACCTATTACCATTCGATCATCTGGAGAAATCGAGTATGGATTATCAGAAGTATACTCCACCGGGTCTTCAGAACTAGGGTCAATCCAGACTCCCTCCTTAACTCTCTCAAGTCTTGATTGGACTTTTACATCTCCCGGTCGTAGTCCAAAAACTGCTGCATCTAAAGCCTCATCCTGCTGCCAAATTCCAATTTTATTATAATCATAAACTGTATTGCTAGGTCTGTTCATAAAAAGCCCTAGCGAAACAAGGTCGTCTACCGATACTCCACTTCCTAAGTCAATGGACCGTACTTGCTCTTTGTTATAAGCATAGGTTAAAGTAGAATTCCACTGAAAGGCATCACCATTAAGTAGATTATTTCCTGTTAATGTAAGCTCAATTCCTTTATTATTCATCCTTGCGAGATTCGCTGTCATTTGATAAGGAGACTTGGGAGTAAACCCACCACTTGAAAAAGGTAAATCTCGCGCATAAAGCACATCACGAGTATCCGTATCATATAGCTCTAAGGAACCTGTCAATCGATTATTCAATAAGCCGAAGTCCAGTCCGATATTAAAGTTGTATGATTTCTCCCAAGAAAGATCCGGGTTACCTACAGCTTGCGTAAGAACTGCAACGGGAAGAACTCCACCGCCTAGATTGATTTGATCCAAACCCGAGCTCGTCACTTCGGTTAATGTGGAGTAAGGAGAGATTCCAGAATTCCCCGACACACCGTATGATACACGTAACTTTAAATCGCTAAAGAAGTCACGGGAACCTTGCATAAATTCTTCATCAATGACTCTCCATGCTCCAGCAGCAGCTAAAAAAGTGTCCCACCTTTTAGCAAGTTGAGAGACACCATCAGTACGGTGAGTTAAAGTCAGCAGGTACTTCCCTTTATAGCCGTAATTTAATCTGGATGCTACGGACATTCTCTTAGATGTGTAATACCTAGACTGAACCTGGGCCTTAGTTCCTCCTTGTAAGGAGAAAAACTCATATTCATCATATAAAAACCCTTCACTATACGCAAAAGATTCTTCGTTTTGATTATCTGCCCATGAAGATACCAAGGTAGCAGATAAGTCGTGATGCTTTCCAATTTTCGTATTGTAATTCAATATATTTTCCCATACATATTTATAGCCTAACCCAGTCGAATAACTTCCATTTCTTATTGGTGTAGTACTTCCAGCTAGCATCATATAGGTTCTATCGCTATTAAACTCACCCGTTCTCCTATTGTTTAGAGTAGCGCCTAGAATAGATCTAAAAGATAGACCTCTGGTAATATCCACATCTATATAAGGGTTAACATTTACCTCAAGTTGTTTTGAATTTTGTCTCAAGGTATGAGGTATATCATCAGCCAGTAAGCTTGGGTTTTCCATACCTGGGATGGGAAAAACATTAATATTTCCATCGGCATCGTAGACTTCACCCAAAGGAGCCATATCAAAGTTTTTGTTTAGACGACTCGGCCGAGTTTCATTATCTCGCCAACTTAATCCAGAAACAATTCCTCCTTCAAACCACTCACCTATTTTCGTAGTCGCGCCAGCACGTGAAGTGAACAAATCAGATTGATCACTCCTATATATTCCTTTAGTAGAGTTGTATCCTAAACTAAAATATCCTTGAGTTTTATCTGTCCCTCCTTTTACAGATAAAGCGTAATTTTGTTGCACACCTGTCTGTAGAGTTTCATCAACCCAATTCACCCATTTTTCCTGATCAATATATCCATTTAATCGTTCTGGGTTTAAGTTCCATGCCGTTAAAAGTTCGTCCCGATCATTAGAAGGCCTATCGTTAGTTGCAATAAATGCATCTTCGAGGTATTGCAACCATTGGTTACCTTGAAATGCGGAAGGGTATTTCCCATTTGAATTTACCCCTGCGTATGCGTCAAAATTTATGGCGACCCGCCCCTCTTTCGCTTTTTTGGTCGTTACAATGAATACTCCATTAGCACCTGCTGAACCGTATATAGCAGTTGAAGCGGCGTCTTTAAGAATATCGATACTTTCAATATCATTGGGATTGAGATTGGTAATACTCCCCGGAATTCCATCAATAATATACAATGGTGCATTCCCTGCTGTCAAAGAACGATTACCTCGTAATAAAATGCTCGATCCAGAATTAGCTTTTCCAGATTCTCTCGCAATATCCACACCCGCGATTCTACCTTGAAGTGCTTCTATAGGATTAGTTACAGGTGCTCTAGTTATATCTTCAGATTTCACTGAAGAAACAGCACCTGTTAAATCTTTACGTTTCACCGAACCGTATCCTATAACAACAACTTCCTCAAGGACAGACTCCTCGCTCTCTAACACTACATTTAACACAGTATCTTGGCGTACATACACCTGGAAAGGATTGAACCCTATAGCAGAAAACACCAGATTGCCTGATGTTTCCATTTTTATATTAAACTCTCCATTTTTATCAGTAGAAACCTCTCCAGTTTCAAAACGAATCGTAGTCCCGCTAAGGATTTGTCCATCGGTAGACTTAACTACCCCCCGAACTTGAATGGGGTCCTGTTGGTAGAAGTTAACTTCATGTGTACTGCTAGAAAAAGGGTTTCCTTGTACAGTAACAGATACACACATTGCGTAGAACAACCATCGAATTTTCAGCTTCTTCATAATTATTAGTTTTATAAACCCTACCGCCTTGCTAGCTGATAGGAGAATGTTAGCTTATTGTATCTACATTATTTCCTAAGTTCCTATAATCAACTTTTTCAAGTGGATTGGTACCATTTAAATACTCTTCAACGTTTGTGTACCCATCACCGTCTGCATCTTTTGCACCATCAGAAGGATCATTTGGATCCAAACCGTACTTTATTTCCCACTCATCCGGCATACCGTCACCGTCGGTATCAACTGGCACATCATTGGGATTGAAAGTAAGCTCCGGGTAACCACCCACTTCTTCAATTGTTTTAACAATTCCCGTTGGGGTTAAGGTCTTACCTGTACGTACCATTTCTACCACACGCTGGTCAACCGCATCACGCCTTGGAAGTGTTGCTCCAGCTTTTTCTAAAACTGCTTCGAATGCTTCCTGAGCAGTATGATGAGGTGCTGCAGGCCATGCTTCAAATGGCGTGTGAGACCTAGCATAATCGGAAGGATCCGCACCTTCAGGGATAATCGAGTTTTCAGTTTTCTTAATTTTCATACCCTTCCAGTTATCTTGGGTAATGGCTGCATTATCGTGCAAAACATTACCAGCCACGTACCACTTACCTGGACGATTAGGCTCTTTAGGGTACCAATCACCCTCTGCCCAAGCATTCCCTGGAGAATACATACTGCGCTGCTCAATGCGCGCAAATACCTCACGCATGTTCTCTCTTGTAGCCGGTCCTGGTCTAAAGTAATTATTGATTAGGTTGATTTGAGAAGTTTCATCCCCCCCATCAATAGATCTGTGCTGCCAGTTAAAGATAACATTATAACGGAAATCGAAATCTCCCGACATACCAATAGAAGGATTTCTAGCGGTATTACTGGCAAATAAGTTATGGTGGAAAGTAGATGGGTTACCACCCCAAGTACCCCCAAATGCGTGTCCCTTAGCATCTAGAGCCTCACTGGAAATTGTCCACTGAATGGTAATGTGCTTTGAAGGGTCCTTTATTTGAGTTGATCCATCAAGTGATGGCCTCATGTGCCTATATAAAGAAATATTCTCATCCATACCCCAGCTGGTAGAACAGTGGTCTATAATGATATGGTGATGAGGATTTCCTCCTATATTATCGTCTCCTTGGCCTCCCACTGGAATACCTCTACGGACGCGAATATGTCGAACAATAACATTATGGGTATTGATATTTAAAGTTCCAGCTATACATATACCGTCTCCTGGTGCAGATTGACCTGCAATGGTGATATCCGGATTTTCAATATTTAAATCCTTATCTATATCTATTGTTCCAGCTACTCTAAAAACAACAATTCGAGGTCCATTGGCTTCTAAAGCTTCGCGAAGGCTCCCCGGACCGCTATCATTGAGGTTGGTAACAGCAATCACCTCGCCACCACGTCCACCCGAAGTGAACATACCACCACCCCATGCACCTGGAAATGCAGGAATAACTTCTTCAGGAAGCCTTGGTGGGTGTGGAGGCACCTGACCTCTTTCGGGTGTGTTTGCCGCATTATTTTGCTGTCCCATAGCACGTTCATTCGGATGTAGAAAAGCTAGTAAACACAAACTTGTTAAAGTAACTTTATGCAATACTTTCATTGTTCAATAATTTTTGTTTCAATAGGGTTTATGTGGCTAAAGCATATAGACTTTAGCCAGGTATTATCTTAAGCATCAAACATAGACAAAAGGTACTTTTTCTATCTGTAGTATTTTTTCAAAGTTTTGTAGCATATTAGCTTCCCTAAATTTTGGGGATTTCCCTTTACCGAAAAACACAGCTCATTTTAGTTTGTTATCTTCACGTTTACATTAATATACGGCCTCCCTTTTGTATTAGTTGTAGACTGCGCTACATATAAAGCTCCGTATTTTCCCTCCGGTGTTAAGAAATACAATAAAGTACCAGGAGCTAGTCCTTGTAAACTAGTAAGCCCGTAGGTTTGATTTTGATCTATAGACACCTTTAAGGCTTCTTCTTCAATCTTGCTCGCTGAGACTAATGTCCTAGTATAAAAGGTGTTGGAAACGTTATACTGCGGCTCGCTAAAGAGAGTTTCTCTTTTCTCCCAGCCCGAGAGGTCGTAATAAGGAACCGGGTACTCTTGAACACTTGGAGAATACAAGTTGTAAACCAGCTCCGTGGAGTTATTAGCCCGAGTATCGAATAGGGTATCAATTCCAAAATCTACTTTTGAAGAAACTTGCTGCGCCTCTTTATACGTAAAGACCTCACCGGTGGTAAGAGACATAAAGGAGGCGAAGTCTTCACCATCTTCGGTCGGTGCGTATAACCTTCTATTGGCAATATGCCTGTAGCTTGTTGCTCCTTTGACCGTAATACTCGTGTAGCCATCACCTAAATATTCATTTATCCTATTTAATGCATAAAAGCGAAACGTCATTTCTCCATCGCGCTGCATTTTAAATTTAACCACTCCAGAATAAGAGCGCCTCTCATCCTCAGTGGTAGGAATCTCTCGAGTAGACCAGGTGCCTGTACCGTTGGTACTGTCAATGACAACAGCTAACATATCTTCATTTTTTGAGGTCACAGTAAAATAAATATGCACACTGTCGCCATCATTTACAACTGCATCTTCAACAATAGCGTATTCACTTTTATTTTCAAAGCTGACCTCCAAGCCATCAAACATGGTAAATATACTTTCTGCCTCTTTTTTACAAGCTCCCAAAAATAGTAGCGCCAAGAAGAGTGAGAAGATTTGAGTTATCTTAATTTTATTCATGATAATATCGATTTATTCAATAATGAATTTTTCTAATTAATCGTCTAGTGGATCAAACACACCACCCTCCCAACCAATTGTTGGGTAAATATCTACACCTCTCCACACAAAGTCATTATGAAATGTGTAGAAGTTATGGTATTCAGGGATGTCAATGGGTCGGAATCCATCTGCTCTTTGGACAATTCTATAAGGCTTGAAATATTTCAAATACACATCCTTATCATCCAGGTCCAAAGATTCACGCAGAGGCTTACCTGTATTGGGATCTTCTGACTCTAGCTCAGCAATAACTTGATTTCTAAGCTCACTGGCATTGGATGCATTCTCATCGTACTCCACAGAAATAAGAATTGTTTCTAGATCTTCTCCAGAAAGCTTATGCCAATTTCTAGTTCTACGCAGATCGGAATTTCTTTTGTTTTCAAAAGCAAACTCAATCATCCTTTCATTTAAAAGAAGTTCTCTCATGGCTTCTGTTCCAGAAACACTACCTAAACCGTAGTCGTTATCCCCTTGCTCGATCCCGGCTCTCTGGCGGATTTGTCGTACCATATCTTTTGCGGTCGCCATATCGCCAGTTTCACTAGCGCATTCCGCTAAATTCAGCATCACCTCTGCGAACCGCATTTCAATCCAATCTATCCCACTCCCGCCTATTCCATTGGAATATGGTACCGAGGCAAAGGCTAAATCTGCTGAAGAGAATCTTTTACAATAAACTCCCCAGTTGCTACCTTCTGAACGCCCACCATTAGTTGCTCCTTCGTAAGTCCATTGCCTTCTCTCGGCATTGCCGCTCAGTGGCCAGTGGCTACCATTATAAGCCATCGTAGCTTCAAACCTAGGGTCTCTATCCTTCCAAAACAATACCGGATCGTAATTATAACTACCCGAACCATCGATGGGATTACCATCCTTCATAGGGTAAGCATTGAGGAGCTTTAAAGTTGCCCTATACCCTTGATGTGGCGATCCGTTTTCAGAAGATGGACGCCATTTTCTTTCTTCATCGTGCCCTCTGTTTTGTCTAGTTGACGAATAAGGCCTAGCGATTAAGGTCTCTGGATTGGACGCACCTTGAATTCTAAAGATATCTCCATAATTTTCCACCAGTGCTTTCCCTGCTGCCTTTCCAATTTCGTACGCTTCTTTATTTGCTTGCAAAGCGTCATCCCAGCGGGAAGCATCGTGAGGATGCTTAGGGTCGCTTAGTGGGTTGAATTGAGGGCTGGCCCAATATAACGCTGCTTTTCCTTTCAGTGCAGCCGCTGCTTCATAGGTAATCCTTCCCCAATTGCTCGAGTTGTGAGTCACCCCCTCTAAGTACTCCATTGATTTATTTAAATCATCTAATATCACATCAAAACATGCTTTAGCGCTTGCACGTCCATGAGCTTTTAAGTCATCAGGATCCTGAGGCTCTAAAACTAAAGGCACCCCTCCATATACTTTCACTAATTCTAAGTAAACCATGGCACGCATAGCGTGGTATTGACCTAAAAATAAAGCCTTTTGCTCTTGGTTTAAATCACCTTCCGGAATCCATCGTATAGCATTATTACAACGTGCGATATCCATATACCGATTATCTAGGTAATTTGAAGTGTACTTATTACCCACATAGCGCACATCGTGATTGGTTAAAGGCGCACCGGTAATACCCATGCTCCTAGCTCCCCAGTCGCCATTGGATGGAAAGTAGCTTTCATCGCTCACCAAATGTATATCAAAGCGATCGGGAACCGTTTGCCAAGGAAACCTAGGTATAATTAGCTCGTATGTTTTATTTAAATGCATATTGACTGAACCTTCAATACTCCAAATCTCAGCATCCATACCGCCTCGATCTGGAAGGATGAAAAAGTCATCGTTATTACAACTCATTAAAGCAAAACAAGACAAGCCGATTAGGAATCCTCTTTTTATCTTTGTAATTATATTTTTCTTCATAACTTCTCTCTTTATAAGGTTATAGACTGACATTCAACCCAACAGACATCGTTCTGACCGTCGGATAATTATACACGCTCGATGTATACGGGTCTTTATAACTGTAAGGATTTACTAAAGTCCAAAGGTTATTACCTGTGACAAGCACTCTAGCGCTACCAACACCTATTCTATTTGCTAAGTCACTCGGGAGCTTGTAGCTTAAGGTCATGTTATTAACCCGTATTGTAGTTCCATTTAAAGCCCACAAATCAGCATTTCTATTGATTAATGGGTCATCCGCCCTAGGAAGTTTCCCATTCATAGGATCATCTGGAGTCCAGCGGTCCCTCCAGAGTACTGGAACATTAGTACTTAATCCCGGTGTAGTTCTAGCTCTACTATCGGTAAACACCTTCCCGCCAAAGCGAGCTGCAATATTTGTGCTTAGGTTAAAGTCCTTATACCCTATACCTAAGTTAATTCCAGTGCTAAACACAGCGTTGGTCTTGTTGAAAAGAAGAGTTTGATCAAATTGGTTCACCACACCGTCGCCATTTGTATCTTCGTAAATCATCCAACCTACTTGCGGGACCTCTCCGTTAATGGTGTAGTTTGGATTCTCTGCTAAGTAGTCATCAACTTGTTCTTGCGTACGGAACATTCCTAAAGTACGGTAACCTATATTGGAGTTGTTATACCTGCGAGGGTCCACACCGAATTTATTTCCTAACCACTTACCATCGGAAAGGTCTTTCTCTAAGATATTGTTCGGCGGATACAACATACGCGAGACAATGGAGTTCCCCCATCCAAAATGCATGCTAGTATTCAAACTCCAGTCCTCAGCAATTCGAGTTCTATATCCAATGGTAAACTCGGACCCCCAGTTGTAGGCCTCACGGTAGTTAATAATTGGAGCGATTAATCCCGAATACAATGGATTCATCTCAGATGCACCTTGATCAAAACCGTCATAAGTTTTATTCTGGAAGAACTCTATTCCTAGGCTTAGCTGGTTGTTAAGCATAGAGGACTCAATTCCAAAGTTAAAAGTTCTTCGCTTTTCCCAAGTGATATTTAAGTTCGGGTATACCGAAGGGTTAAGCCCAATACCGTACTGGTCATCACCAAACATATAACCGTTATTAATATCTAAAGTATAACGTTCCTGCCATAATCTCTCGAGCACCCTATCATCCCCGGTTATACCGTAGTTCACTTTCAGCTTCAAGTGGTTGACAAAGGAAACATTTTCTTTAAAGAAATCCTCTTCACTAACCACCCAGCCTGCACCGATACTCGGTGACCAGCCCCATCTATTTCCTCTAGCGAAGTTAGAAGAAGCATCCAACCGCGTTACCACTTGTAGCATGTATTTGCTATCAAAATCATAGCTCAATCTACCGAACGCAGACCTTTTAGTGGTTTCAAATATACTCCTACCATCAAGCTGCATCAAGTTTTGATCAAAAGCCCAATAGTCTTCATAATCGGGGATCAATTGGTTATCCCAACGTACTCCAAGTACTTCACTGTTAGAAACTGTTTGTTCGCCCCCTACAACAACACCTATATTGTGCTTATCAAATGAGCCGTTATAACTTAGCGTCACAAAAGCTTGATAACCGTTATCACGATTTAAATTTGTATTCAAATAAGAGTTTCTTTGTTCCACACCCCACGACTCTGTATCTAACAAGTTGGTGGAGTATAAAGAACCGTTATTCCCCATTGGCGCGAAATCATACAGTCTGTATGGAGGTCTGTATTGGTTGCTCGTGCCATTTCCTCCTCTTTGAGAGATTTGAAACTTCGCTTGAAGCCCTTTTAAAAAAGTCGGCTCATAAGTTAAGCTAGCATTGATGCTATAGCCTTGCGATTTCCTCGCATCCGAATAGCCTGAATTTAAGATTGCGAGAAGGTTATCCCGCCCGTTTAAGTTCACAGGCAATCCATTGATATACATAGGGTACCAATCAGGTGTAGCCACAATCGCTTCGTAGAAGCTCGCATCCGTTTCGTTTCCTATATTATTTTGACTCTCACGAATCCTGTGGTCCACATTAAATGAGACGTCCGCCTTTAAGCCTTCTAGGATTGTAGTATTAATACCTCCACGCAAGGTGTACTTATCTTGTTTCATGCCGGCGTAATTGGCATTTTGATTTTGCAAGCTTCCTCCTAAAAAGAAGGTTATACGCTCACTGCCTCCAGAGATATTCACATTGTGCCGTTGCATGAGTGCAGGTTTCCATAGCTGATTATACCAGCTATCTACATCTAAACCTTTCAAATAAGCAAGGTCATCTTCTGAGAAGAATTTCCCACTAGAGGCGTTACTCATCTGATACCCTTCATTTAAAAACTCCGCTAATTCATAGGAGCTTAAAAACTCCGGCTTCCTTGCAGCGTCGGTTACGCCTAAATACCCGTTATAGGAAATACTCGGCTTGCCTTGCTTTCCTCTTTTGGTGGTAACTAATACCACACCTTTAGCACCTGCTGCACCATAAATGGCTGCAGATGCATCTTTTAAAAAGGTGATATCCTCTACCATGGAAGGATCCAGACCATCGAAGACTTCACTCGAAACGGTAATACCATCCACAATATATAACGGCTCAGAGGTAGCACCAATTTGCCCTCCTCGTTCACTAGTCGAAGCGCCACGAATATTCAAAGATATTCTCGCTCCAGGGCGTCCGGATACTTCATCCACACTAATACCGGCAATCCGGTTACGTAAGGCTCCGGCAATATTTGGTGCAGGGATATCCATTAATTCTTCCCCTTTTATGGTTTCCACCGAACCCACAATTTCTGAGCGCTTTTGCGTGCCGTAACCCGTCACTATCACCTCATCAATAGCCTCACTCGATTCCAAGGTTATGGTAATGGAGGACATGCCTGCAACATTCACTTCTTGAACCTTGTAACCCACATAACTAATTACTATTTCACTACTCCCTTCGGGAAGATTAATATTAAACACACCTTTTTCATCCGTCTTCACACCCGACTTAGTACCTTTTATCATTACAGTAGCTCCTACAACTGGCTTCCCATCAGGATCAACTACTTTCCCAGTAAAGTTTATTAACATCTCCTCGAGCACAAAACTACTAGAGCCAGGCATTGCTGCCACAACACCCAGTGCCGGGAGGCCCATCAGGCCAATCAGCACCAGCTGTCTTGTGTTTCGAAGAAAAGCTATGAATAAGTTAACACAGCAGTTCATATAATTCATCTTTAGTTTATTTAATTCTAAAATTAGGTTCTCTATTACGTATCTTCTAAGGTCTCCAGCGCGGATCCCCTACCGTAAACAATTCTTTATCAATGATCGTTAAATCACTCTCGGCGTAAATGTCGTTATTAGGTTTCGCAAAAACAGAATTTGAATTTGCTGAATAAGGCGTTACGCCCTCTACTAGGGTCGTTCCAAAATCTTGCGTTGCAAAGCTATTGACCACCGTGATTTGGCTGATGTTATTCCTATTAATAGCACGTGCACCATCCGAGTATCCAAAGATTGTATTACGAATCGTGAGACCATTCGTTGCAGTACCTCTCATATTATCAACTACATACCTATTGTCGCTA
>DXEZ01000174.1 GCA_019114715.1 Candidatus Sphingobacterium stercoripullorum
CTATTGTCGCTAGGGGCGTTATAAAAAGTAACATCTTCAATATCTATAGCGCGCAAATCCGAAGTTACAGCACCTCCAAAACGTAAAATCCACATCAGATTTATAAAACTAGATTTGCTTAACCTCACATCGTTCACTTTGGCATCGTTGTGATCCACGGTTAAAACATTGTAGTTTCCAATATTTTGAACAATCGAGTTATTGATCACATATTGATCGACCACTTTGAGTCCTGCATCTTTCATACGCATCACACCCCGATGTTCCTCTATTAAACAACCCTCAAATTCTATTTTCTTAATATCTGAAGAAGAAGAAAGGTTAAATACGTATGTGGAGCCCTGCTCACCAGTAATATTCAGGTCTTCAAAACGGATAAGCTCAACACTACCAGGCGCAGAAACATCAAACGAAGAAGACATCTCTATATGCGCTTGAGGTCCAAAGCCAGGGTATGACATCACTGTGACTCCACGATCAAGCTTAAAAGTTTCAGTAATCGTATAGGTCATTCCACGATTTAATACTATGGTGCTCCCTTCAGCAACTGTATTTAATGTGTTTTGTAAAATCATAGGGTCACTGGATTCCCTTAAATCAATAAATCCTTTACCCTCGATAGATTCTTTGGTTGTAAACTCTAACACTCCCATAGGCCTGCTCTCTTTAAAAAGGCGAGCGACATATGCCTGACTCGGGTCTAATCCTTCAACAAGCAAATTTCCTTCTTTACCTTCAGCTGGGGAAAGATCAAACTCCTGTATTTCTGACTCATCCTCAGTAGATACAATTAAGCGGGTAAGCTCATCATTGGATTCCCAGTTCAAGTAAATCCCTTGGTCGGTCAACTGATGAATTTTTATGGTCCTGAAAAGGTTAATTTCTGGAAGCTCATCAAGGATATGAAATTTTTCAGAAGTCACCCACCTTGATTCTCCTTTCCCCGTACTAGCAACTGCGCGCACACGAGCAAAATATTCTTGAAGTGGAACAATTTGCTCTTCTCCAAGATATAAAAAAGCTGAATCTATTAGCGCATTATAGGCATCATTACTGACAGCACTAAAAGTCGAATCACTCGATATTTGAACTTCATATTTTAAACTCACATCCACTCCATCTCCTTCCCAAGCTAAAAGCCCCGGATCCCATGACAAAATCAGGGAGGTATCGGCATGCGTGATTTTTATATTGCTTGCCATATCTGTCAAGCTCACAGACTCGTATTTGACATCTTTTTTACACCCTATAAATAAGATGCACAGGAATAAAAACATCCCACTAATAGACGACAAAAACGTACAATTGATGTAGTTTTTTGGTTTCATACTTTTAGGTTTTATTAAAAAATCAATTCATTCAAAATCAACCAGTTTATTTTCTGGTTAAATATAATTTAGTGTTTAAACAACTGCTATTTGCCCATCAAATTAAGTCTCTCCACCCTCTAACAACATCAATATTGTACAATGTACACTAAGCTATTGTTCAGATAGAATTTAAACTTTTATAAATTAATATTCATTAGTTAGCGCAATCACTTAACAACTGTAATCCGCACATCCCTTCAGAGAAAGGTTTCACTGTGTAATTACTTACGACATGGTATGCATATTAGTTTATAATCAGTTACTACTACAAAATTGAAAAAATACTTAGACTATAAGTTGTATCGCATTAGCCTTTAATTATACGATATTATCATATTAAGTCCTAATTCATACTTCAACAACTGTATCGCCCATAAAACTCATTTGAATCGAAGAATTAATAACTCTCAGTATAACTACTTTCTAGAGAGTCGAAAACATTAAAAAAACAAGATTGTACCTTATTATCAATAGACAGAAAATAAATCGGTATATTAGAGGCCGTTAAACTTAGTATTCAAGGTAGATGAATTGCAAAGAATATGAAACCTTTATACCGTAAACTTCCTTCTGAATTAAAAAGTTCTTTTTCCGTGCGTCATGACGTCATGCCTAACTTCGGCAATGTATGGCATTACCACGCAGAGTTAGAGCTCCATTACACCATTCGAGGAGAAGGAATAAGGTTTATTGGCGACAACATAAGTCAATTCGCTCCGGGGGAAATCATATTGGTTGGTGAAAAACTACCTCACGCATGGCGCTGCAAGGACGAGTATTTCCAGAACAATCCCGATTATAACATTGAGGCTATAGTCATGCAGTTTCTCCCCGATTGCTTAGGGGATAAGTTACTTCAGCTCCCAGAATCTTATTTAATACCTAGACTTTTTGAGCGTGCTAAAAGTGGCATACTGGTTCAAGGCGAAGCCAAACATCAGGTCGCTAAGCTCATGCAGAGTTGCGTTAAGGAAAGTGGCTTAGGCAGGGTAATCAATCTTTTGCAAATCCTAAAAACCATCGCAGAAACAGAGGAGTGGGAGCCCATCGTAAAAACTCAAACCACATTTCATCAGTCTAATGAAGCCGATAGCATCCGGATAAACAACGTGTTTAACTACACCTACACGCATTACAAAGAAGACATCAACCTAGAGGAAGTTGCTAGTATTGCCAACCTCAGTGTGACCTCGTTCTGCAGGTATTTTAAACTCATGACTAGAAAAACTTATTATGATTTTTTAATCGAAATACGGATAAGTAATGCCTGCAGACTTCTGGTTGAAAACAAGCTACCTACGGAAATGATTTGCTTTGAATGTGGATTCAACAACGTGTCTAATTTTTACAGGCACTTTAAAAAGGTAATGGGACTAACCCCTTTAGAGTATAAAAAAACCTATTTGGACACCAATTAAGAAGCAAGAAAAGCTAGGTTTTCAGTACTCCTGCTACTAAACCGCAGCCCCAAATTCATTAATTAGCTCTAAATCTAGTTTTTTTCTCCGTGTTTCTCCAAAAAC
>DXEZ01000175.1 GCA_019114715.1 Candidatus Sphingobacterium stercoripullorum
AGGCATAGACGAGCTTATACGCAAGCATATGCGAGAGGTTAACCCTGAGGCCAACCCATGGGAGACCCTTAAGAGATTAGGCAATCAAGAGAAGATCCAAGAAGACCTCAGTTTAAAGTATGACCAGGGCAAAAGCTCTATTGACCGGGGCATGAGCCGTTAAGGCCACCCCAAAGAGAGGAAAAAGAACAAGACCGGTGGCAGATCACCTAGACTCTCATGTGACTGATGGTGGTTATAATCGTCCATCCACCACCAGGTTTTCTTACAAACTTCATCAACGGTGTGAACAGGTAGCTGTCCAGTACATGTTGTTCTGAAGATCGCGTCTATTCCGTTTAACAGTGGATATCATTATAGGCCATTGTCTAAACGCTTCTCTTTTGCTTCAATCCAGTTTCTTTGAGTGGTGTTGTTTAAAGCTGTTTGATGCATCTGTATAAACTCCTTATGCAGGTGCATTAAGTTTTTGTATTGATTTTTATGATACTCAATTTCACTTTGTAAACCCTCAATATGCTTTTTAAGCATTGGGTATTCAATGAGTCTTTTTCGAAATTCCTCGTATTGATCAGGTGTAAAATAGTCGGTTATTATTTCGGTGTCGTCTTCTGTCGTTTGGTTGTCGTTTGAGTGTCGCGAGATTATTAAATCAAATACATCTCTCTCAAAGAAGGATTTTCCAATGCCTTTATTTACAAGGTTTTCAACGTATCTTTGTGCTGTTCTAATGCTGACGTTTAGTGTCGTTGCGATGTCGTCAGTTGAGTATTTATTGTCCTTTTCCATAGTTAACGTTTAGAAGATATTTGCTTTTTGATGGCGTTTATTATCCATCCTTTAGGATTTCTTTTTGTTACCGCATTTCTTTTTTGTTCAGAAAGAAAGTAAAGCAAATCGAAGTTACTTGAGTTTTGTGCAGCAACAAACAGATCCCTGTTATTCTGTATTTCCTTTTCGGTAAAGACATAGTTTTCTATTAAATAGTTAATTGTCATTTTATCTAAATCCCAATTTAAAGATGTTCTTTTTTGCAGTTTTTTAGCCTCTATACTCATATCTCTATTTTTGGGCTGATAAATAGGGTAGAATTTAACAGAGGTTATTTTGCGACCTGTTTTAATCGGTTTGTACTCGAAAGAATAAGGGCTTTTTTCGTCTAATTCTCTTTTAGCGGGTGCTATTACTTTGTTTATGAAGTTTGCCGTTAATTTGTATTTATTCTCTACCTTAAACATTATCTTAAGGTTTTCAATAGAATATATAATAGGGCTTTTCTGCTCGCTTAGAAGCTCGTAAAAGCGCATAGAATACTCACTTTTAAACGACATAGCTGTTTTTAGTTCGTATTTTGAAAACCCTTTAGAGAAGTCCAAGAAAGCTTTGGCGATAGTTGGTGAAATTCTAAAAGAAATATTGTCACCCATTTTATGGACAACTGGCCGTTCGATCAAGTTAAACGCTGCCCAAGTTTCCTTATCTTCATACTGTATGATTTTTCTATTTAAGCTTAATAAAGCTTTTTTTGTCCTTGTATAATTTTGGTCTTTCTCATCTTTTAGGAAAGCAGAAATAGGCATAATAACGTCGATATCATCGAACATCGTTTTTGTAATCGAGTATCTTTCGTTTAATAGTTTTCCTTTGGTGTATTCCTGCATTAGCTCTATGATCCTGTACAATATTCGTTTTTCGTATACGGAATAATTGTACTTTGCAGTCGTTAAAATGTACGATTGTATTAAATCTTTATTGTTGATTTTCATGCATTTAAAGGTCTAATTATTACAAGATGAATGTGTTGACAATGCAATTATAAGAATTAACTATTACTTGTGCAATTATGAGTAATACAATTCATTCAAAAAGTAATAGTTAGAACGTGAAATTTCATTCAAAAAGTAATAGTTGGCATTCAAAAAGTAATAGTTAGAAGTTTTAAAAGCGATGCAATTAATTGATTTTCAAAGTGTTGTGGCTGTTTTTGAAAAGCTTGATAACATATTAATATGTTATGTTTATTAATAACAAGAATATAAGCTGTTTACAGAAAAGTGTAACGGATTGAAAGTCAATGCTTTTTGACGACTGAAAGAAAAAACAAAAACAAAAAAAATCAAAAAAGGGAAGAGGCCGGTCGGCGCAATTGTCATAATAATGTCATTTAGTATTGGTAGTGAGCCCTTTATGATTTGACTACTTACATCGACATCAAAAGAATCCTTTTTTTAATCAAGGTTTTTCCGTAAACCGTTAATGAATTTGTATATTTGTGTACCATTTTGGTACACAAAAAATAAAGTTATGATAATTATCACATCAAGAGAGTTCCGAGAGAACCAAGCAAGCTACTTCGACCGAGTGGACAAAGGAGAGGAAATATTAATCCAGCGCAAGAAAAACAAGTCGTATAAAATCGTTCCTGTCACGGAAGATGATACACTCATGAGTAAAGAAGAATTTTTCGCCAAGATCGATAAATCTTTACAGCAGGCCAAAGAGGGTGAAACACACTCCATGAACGAGGGTGAAAGTTTAGACGATTTTTTAGATAGAATTGGAGTTAATGTACAAGATTGATTACACCCCGAACTCCATCAGAGACATTGCTAAGCTGAAAAAATCCGAGCCACGAGCATATAAAAAATTATCTAAGCTAGTGGATGAATTGAAAAAACACCCTAAATTCGGTACCGGTCACCCAAAACCATTGGGAGAGAACAGGGTCAACCAGTGGTCAAGAAAAATAACCGCCAAGCACCGCTTGGTGTACACCGTAGAAGATGAAACTGTAACCGTTCTTGTTCTTTCGGCTTATGGTCATTACGGGGATAAATAGTTTCTCCATCCGACTTCCTTAAAATTCTTTTTAAGCCGTTTAGAGGGCATGATTTATATTTTACCATCAATCCCTCATTAGATCGCTAAAAAGGTCGTCAGCGCTCTCGTATAGCTTTTAATCGGCGCGTTCCGCACGGGCTCCCTCAATCGCTTTCTTGGTTTCCTCGTTTGGCTCGTAAAAAAGTATCTTTTGCCGATACCTTGCAAAACCAGCGGCAGCTGCAGCACCTTGGACATTGCGGTTCTTCCGCATGATCCAAGGTGCTGCAGCTTTGCTTCAAAGGCCCTGCAGTCGCTTACATACACAACCTGTCCGGGGTTGTGTATGTGGCGCTCTTTTGGTACCTTTGATTTTGCTAAGGTATAGCCCACTAGACTTTACTTCGCTCTGCTCGTAAAATCGTGGGTTCTGCGAAGCTGAAATATTTCGCCCTGGGAGTAAGTCCCGGGCAAAATATTAAGCGTCAATTTTTTTCGTTTTCTTGCTAATAATCTGAATATGGGATATGCAGTTTATCACGCCGAAAAAGGCAAAATTTCCTCCGGGGGCATCGGTGCGCACATCGACCGAGCCAAAGGGTTTGAGCATACCTACCGGCATGCCGATCCTAAGCTTGCCCATCTCAACCGGAGCTTTGAGATCAATGCCCATTGCAGCAAGCTTCTCCATGTTGCCGTTGCTGATCGGATAGGGGAGGGCTATACCGGCAAGAAAGCCATCCGCAAAGATGCCGTTCGGTATCAGACCCATGTTCTGACCGGTAGCCACGAGGATATGCACCGGATCTTTTCCAACCCTGATACTGCAGATGCCTGGATAAAAGCAAACATGCAGTTTATGGCCGATGAATTTGGCAGGGATAACATTGTCCGGTTTGTTCTCCATAGAGACGAAAAAACCCCTCACCTGCACGTTGTGACTGTTCCATTGACCCAAGACGGCCGTCTGTCGGCCAAGGAGATTATGGGCAACCGTAAAGCGATGCAACTTCGCCAAGATCGGTATGCCCAAGCGATGCAAGCTTTTGGACTTCAAAGGGGAATCAGAAATACCGGCATTAAGCACGAAAGCGCCAAGGAGTATTACGCCCGGATCGAGGAGGCGATGAAAGAGGTTCAAGGAGGCGAAATAACGCTATCTAAAGACTTTTTAGGGAGGTATAAGGAGAAAGATGTGGTTCAGCTGATGGAAACCCTCAAATCGCTTAAAATCGCATTAAAAAGCCAGACGGATAAAGGGATTCAAGCGACCAAGGATATCGAGCAAACAAGTGCTAAGCATGAGTACCAGGTTCAGAGATTGACCGATAGGCTCCAGCAGGTAAGCC
>DXEZ01000023.1 GCA_019114715.1 Candidatus Sphingobacterium stercoripullorum
ACAGCCATTTTCTTCTATGAGAATGGCTCGCGTGGTCGTGATGTACTTACAGACTTTTTGGGCGATGCAGAATTGAAGAGTATAATGTCCGACGGATACAATGCTTATGTATTTATCGGCAATGAGCTGAACTCAGGCCGGTTTAAAGATACTGTACACCAGGTTTGTATGTCACATGCCAAGAACAAGTTTGTCAAGGCTTCCAATCAGGGTAGTGAACCGAATGCAGAACGCTTTTCCAAAATTTTAAAGGAGTTCTTTATGAGGGAGCGTAAATACGATGATGCCGGATTAACTTCCCAAGAACGGTTGCGGGAAAGGCAAAGTCTGGAAACGAAGGAGCTGCTGATAGAGCTGCGCAGCCTGTTGGATAGTGAACAGTCAAAGGATTCAGAATTTAGAAGCCAGTATTATAGAGAAGCTCTCAATTATCTGAACCGGTTCTGGAAAGAGATCTTTGCTTACTTGGATGATGGTGAATTACCGATAGACAACAATCTGGCTGAGCGAACTATTCGAAAGCTGACCACTCAACGCAACAATTCACTTCATTATGGTAGTGATGCCGGTGCTGAGATGGCGGCAACCTATCACAGTGTGATTGGAACGGTAAAGCTTCATGGCAGTTCTATCTGGAATTTCATCGGAACTTTTTTCAAAAATATCTTTAACGGGTGCAGGGATTATGTTAACATGGTTCCTGACAAAATCACTTTGGCTACAAGCCAATGTTAAATTCAAAACTAATTTTTTAACAAAACTCAGTTTAGGGCACTGAAAAGTGCCCTTTCGAAGGGGGATGCCCTAAATTGAGTGCTTACGCAACGAAGGTTAGTTCTATCTCTTTACTACCTGTAACTCAGGTAGTAAAAGCTTGGTGATCCAAATTTCGGACAATTACTCAGTACTTCCAACCTGCTTCCAGTCAAAAAACGGTACGAATAATGGTGAATATCTATATAAGCAATGGCGTTCACATACAGCAGTGTAATTTGAGCCACGCCGGTTTGAAACTGCTCGTGTAGAAGTTGAAGGTTTTATGTTGAGTGTGACCAGATTGAATAAATAAAAATACATAAAATGAAAGATATAGCTGTGTTATTAACTGTATTTAATAGGTGTGAGAAAACAATCAGTTGTTTGAAAAACCTGTATGCACAAAAACTCCCTAAAAATGTTTCTTTTGATGTATGGCTAACTGATGACAATTGCACTGATGGCACTCCTTTGGCTGTTGCAAAAGAATATCCTGAAGTACATATTTTAACAGGTGAAGGTATCCTTTTTTGGAATAGGGGAATGATAAATGCATGGGAAGCTGCAGCTAAGTATAAAGATTATGATGCTTATTTATGGTTAAATGATGATACGAATCTTAATAAGGGAGCATTAGAAACGTTGGTTAAAACAGCTGATGAAGCCGGATGGAAGAAAATTATAGTTGGTTCTTGTTCTAAAATAGATAATCCTTCAATTATAACTTATGGTGGTAGGAATGCAAAGAAGCATTTGCTTAGACCTAGTTTAAATAAAGCAATTGAATGTTCATTTTTTAATGGCAATATAGTATTAATACCGCAATTTGTGTATAAAGTTTTAGGCACCAATGACCCTGTCTTTCATCATTCTTTAGGTGATTTTGATTATGGCTTGAGGGGAGTGAAGAAAAATATTCAATCTTTAATAGCTCCAGGCATATTAGGTGAATGTGATAGGCATGAAGCACTTCCTTCATGGTGTAATCCTCAAAAGACATTATTACAAAGATGGAATGCATTTCATTCTCCTTTAGGATGTAACCCTAAAGAATTCTTTATTTTTGAATTTCGTCATTATGGATTCTTGAGAGCATACTTTCATTATATGACTATTCATATAAGGTTATTGTTTCCTCAATTATGGAAAACTAGAAAAATATAATAATATGCAGTTTTCGGCAAGGGTAAATGCTAATAGTCAATTTTTTATGATAATTATATTGACGACTGTCTTATTTCTAATTTGTCCTTTGATAAGTATATTAGTTGCTTATTGGGTTCTGTTAAGAGAAAATAAAGAAAGGTGTCTTTGGCTGTTCGCTGTTTTGATGGCATGTTATATTTCTTTTATTAATATATCTAAATCTATATCTTCTGACCCTGATCTTCCATGGTATACAGAACAGTATCTTGAAGCAGGAAATTTGTCTTATATTCAGTATATTATGGGGTTTGGATTAAATGGAAAAGGCCGCGAGTTGTTTTTTCCTACTTTTAATTATTTGGTCTATTTTATAGCAGGAGATAATGTTGCGCTATATAGATTTATACATTCTTTGGTTTGCTATATATTGGTATTCTTTGCTATAATCCGTTTTACCACTTATTTAAAAATCGATAATCGAAAGATAGTGATTCCCTTGTTATGGTACACTTGTTTTCCGTGGATTTTTACTTACTCACAAACCATTTTACGACAATTCCTTGCTTGTTCCTTTTTATTATGGATTTGTGTTGAATATTTCTTTTATGATAAAAAGATGATAATACCATTTGCTTGTATGGTATTATCTCATACTTCAACTATTTTATTTTTCCCTCTTGTTTACTTGCCTTTTTTTCATAAGGAATTAACTCGTAAATCTATCGTCTTTTACTTGATAGGAATTTTACTATTCTTGTTGATTCAACCAATAGCTGAATTTTTAGGTATGTTTGTAGCTGATAGTGATACTATTTTATCATATGCTTTAAAGCGCGCATCAAGTGATACGACTTTTGAATTGCCTCCTTTAGGCTTATCTAAAATATTATTTTTAATGTTAGAAATAGGAGTGCTACTGTACTATTATATTCAGATTAAAGTAAAACAAATTGATGCTGGTGTATTAAAGCGACATATAGGTTTAATAAATAGTATTATCATTTTGAATCTATTTATTCTAATAAATATTCATCAATTAGAGCTTAGTAATCGTTTGTTTACTTATTCTGCTGTTCTTTCTGTTTTTCCATTATGCTATTTAGTACAGAAATATAGGTTAAAGGAAAATGTAATTACGCTCTTTTTTGTTATTATGCAACTGTTGCTTGTGTTGTATTTTATGAACTCAATTTATATTTACGAAATACCTTTTGGTATATTAATTAATCCTTTTCATTTATTATTTCAATGATTCTTTCTATTATTATTCCCCATAAGAATTCGTCTGCTTTATTAGAGCGGTTATTAATGTCTATTCCTTCAAATGATGAATTTGAAGTGATAGTCGTAGATGATAATAGTAAAAAATGTGAAAAAGAAAATTTGTGTAAAATAGTATCTACATATAAATTTCATTTGTATGAAATGAAAAATAATGTAGGTGCTGGTGCTTGTAGAAATTTGGCTCTAAAAAAAGCAAAAGGAGAATGGGTCCTTTTTGCTGATTCGGATGATTATTTTATATCCAATATGTACGAAATAATAAGCGAAGGGCTTAAATCAAAAGCTGATATTGTGTACTTTAGAACTGATAGTATTTATAATGATACGGGCAAACAAGCTTATCGTCATGAGAATTATAATCAACTGATAGATACTTATCTAATGAATAAAAATGCTGAGAATCTGAAATTTAAATTTTTGGTTCCTTGGGCTAAATTATTTAAACGAAGTTTGATTTCTTCTTGTGGAGCTGTTTTTGAGGAAATTCCTGCAGGTAATGATATGAATTTTTCTGTTCTTGTAGCTCTTTCAGCACATTCGGTGGAAATTGTTGATAAGGTTTTGTATATAGTTACAGTTTCTCGTGGCTCTATTACTACAACATTCAGTAAAGAAAAATTTGATTCACGTTTTCAGGCATCTGTTAGATGTAATAGATTGTTGCGAGAGCATGGAATGGGAAAGTATCAGCAATCTATATTGTATTTTATTGTGAAGGGATACAAATTTGGTTTTAAATATTTAATCCATATGTGGGTGATAATATTGAAAACAAAATCTAATCCTTTTATTGGTTTTAGTAAATTAGTTCATTATAAGAAAGTTCTTCAGGACAGAGAAAATCCTCGATATCTTTTAAAATCAAAATCCAGATTGTAAATGAAAGCTAAAACTAAAGTTCGCTTCCTAAATCTTAATATACTCTCTCTCACCCAAAAAGAGCTGTTAGAACAAATGGCCGAAGGTGTACTTTACACCCCCAACCTCGACCACCTAATAAAGCTTCAGCACGACAGAGAATTTTATGACATCTACCAGCAAGCGGAATGGATAGTATGCGATAGCCAGATCCTTTATCTTGCGTCAAAATTATTAAAGCGATCTTTACCGATGGCTATTCCGGGAAGCAGTTTCTTTACGGCATTCTATAATTATCATGCCAATAATCCCAATTGTAAAATTTTTCTGTTAGGAGCAGCCGAAGGAGTTGCTAAAAAAGCGATGGAGAATATAAACAGGAGAGTAGGGAGGC
>DXEZ01000024.1 GCA_019114715.1 Candidatus Sphingobacterium stercoripullorum
ATTCTCTTTCTGCTTTTTAAAATAAGAGTAATACTTAGCCCATTTGTCGCAGAAAGCAGTAAATCTACTTCTGGCTTCTTGCTTGCTGTCACATCTATCATCCGTCCTAAACACCTCATTAAAGTCAATAGTAAGCTCCTTTTTGGGACAGTATCTTTAATTTCTGCGCTTCAATTTCTCTTTGCTCTAGATCCTTGACGTAGTTAATACCGTTACGCACATAGAACTTCTTGAACTTACCAGGTCAGTCTGAATACTCGTATTCATAAGTAACTCTCCAATCCCCATTTTTTGCGCGTATAATATGAATATTTTTATATCTGAATCGCATATTAAACCTCTTCCTTTTAGCTTTTTTATTATGTGCTGTTTTATGTGCTGTTTTGTTTTCTAAAACAGAAAACCGCTCTGCAGGACCTACAGAACGGTTTTCTTTGTGGAGCCGGAGAGATTCGAACTCTCGTCCAGAGATAGAGCAAATTATGCCTTCTACATGCTTAGCTTTTATTTGATTTTCGAGTGAGGGAAGGTCAAAAGCCAACCTATACCTCCCACCTTATTTGCTATATCTCGCAAATGATTAGCAACATCACATCTGCCAGCCTCGCAATCGATGTTCACAATAATTAGGAGGCGAGACAAGTCCTAATTGGAACAATTAAGCTATCTTAATTCTAAATTAAGCAGCTAGGGCGTAGTTATTTTCGCCATGTAAAAAGTGTGAAAGTTTATATTTAAGTGCAATACTAACAACGCACTGCATGCTAACAGAACCACCGCTAACCTGTCGATTCCAGTCGGCCCCAAATTTGGGGATACAAATATATAAAAACTATTTCAATAAACAAAACCCTAAACCGGCTGCAAATAAAGAGCATAACAATAGCCCTCAACGCCATCTGGTGTGCGAATAAGCCACCACTGGTTACTACCTCTAGAAATCATGTCTATCACTTGATCTTTCAGTGCCGTTCCAATTATGGGCTGCTCGATACCAGGCCCTTTTCGTACATTCAGGTTGGTACTCTCAGTAACCACTCGAAGCTTACTAACGGCAACGCCAGCATCCACTAAAACCTCAATGAGCACTTCTCCACTGATATAATTGGGATCGATCTGATTGTATACGTCCCACAACTTATTCTTCACGTCACCATCCGGAGCAATACCACTAATAATGAGTTTATCGGCGTGTTCTTCGACATGTAAATCTCGAATTTCACCTAAAACAGCAACATCCAATAAATTCTTATATTTACTCTTTAGCGACATAAACGTAGTTATTAATTGTTAGACCATATACCTTTATAAAAATCAAAGTGCTATTAAAAATAGTTATTTTATTAAAAAATAACAAACAAAACAGAAAAAATTAATCAAAACACCAGCTAGAAGCGCTAGGTTTTTGTTACAATTCGTTCGATACGCCCAACCCGAAAAGCGCAAAATCGTACTTTATAGGATCCTCAGGGTCAAGCAGTAAAAACTGATTGGTTAATTCCACGGCGGTTTTCCAGTCCGACTTAATTTCCTTGATCAGTCCCAGCTTAAATGCCACGCGGTTAACGTGTACATCGCAAGGCGCTACCAGCTGGGAGGGAGAAATAGTGGGCCACAATCCAAAGTCCACACCTCTATCATCTTTACGCACCATCCACCTTAAAAACATATTCAGCCGTTTACATGCTGACTTCTGCATTGGTGAAGAAACGTGCTTTCTTGTTCGATGTGGCGCATCTTCTAAAGAGAAGAAATACTCCTTAAACCTATTTAAAGACACCTCTATATTTATAGGCCCTATTTGCCCCTTAGTGAATGCCGTTTCTAAGGATTCATGATCACTGTAATGGTGCCTAAAGAAATGAACGAAATACAGCAGGTCGGTATCGTTAAAAGTCCGGTGCTTGAAGCCCAGAAGGCTTCTTAAATCACTCTCGCTGTGGCCTAGGATAAAAGAATGTGGGTCACCATCCATCCTATCGATCAGCTCTTTGCATTTAGAGATAATGGTCTTTCTTTGCCCCCATGCTAAAATCGAGGCGATAAAACCCATGATTTCTTGGTTGGGTTTATCGGAAAATAAATGAGGTATACAGATAGGATCGTTCTCAATAAATCCTAACTGATTGTACTCATCGACCTTTCTATCTAAAAAATCTTGTAATTTAAACACCTCCATAACTGCTCCTCTTACACTAAAACTCTAATGGGTCACTAAAAAGAAAACTGTAGGATAGCTCCCTTTGGAGCTTACTCCCATCGACTACTTTATTCACCACTGGCTGACTGCCTTGAAAAGACGCTGGCAGCTCAAATCCATATTTTTTGGCAGAGCTTATAATTACATCCTTTTTATAAGGATGCTCAGGAGATACCACATTGTAAACACTCGCTAGCTCATCTTGGTGTAGGAAGGCTTGAAGGATCATCCTTGCGGCATCTTCCTGGTGGATAAGGTTGGAGCGCTCATCGCCCGTTGTGCATATTTTATTCTGAAAATACTTTCCTAAGATTCTATTTTCACCCATCAGCCCGCCCAGCCTAAACACGCTAGTATGGGGAAAGGTGAGCATCTTCTCTTCGGCCAGTAGCAGCTTCTCATCCAGCTCATCGGCATATTGCTCAGTTAATACACCCGAGCGATTGGGGTAGATACCTATGGAGCTAAGAAAAATCTGCCTATTGTATTTGATAGTATTAAGGTAAGATCCTAGGTTATCAAAGCGCCTAGCAACGGCGCTCATCTCTATGCGCTTGGTTGCAGGAATACTATTTAACACGAAATCCACCTCTTTAAATTCTCCTTCAAAGTCCTGTGGTTTATCAAAATCTAGGAGCACCACCTGGCAGCCCATTGCTTGCAGCCTAGCGGCTTTTTCAGGATTCCGCAAGGTTGCAGTGACTTTCCAGCCTCTGGCAATGGCCATTTCAGCCACCCGGCTCCCCAGCCAACCGCAACCCAGAATCAATATAGTATGCTTATGCATAGACTAGGCTTAATACGCTCTAGCGAATAGCACCCTTCGGCTTGAAGGCTGGCCTGAGAAAATACAGGTACCTTCTTCCTCTTTTGTATCTAAAGGAATACAACGGATAGTGGCTTTTGTTTCCTCTTTCACGCGCTGCTCAGTTTCTGTTGTACCATCCCAGTGGCAAGACACAAACCCTCCTTTTTCTTCTAGCACCTGCTTAAACTCATCGTAAGACTCAACAGTAGTAGTGTGCTCGGCTCTAAAGTTCAAGGCCTTTTGGAAGATGCTGTCTTGAATCTCATCTAATAAACCATTGATGCGCTTAGCTAAGCCTTGCTGCTCTACGGTCTCTTTGCTTTGTATATCGCGCCTTGCAAGCTCTACCGTTCCATTTTTCATATCCCTTGCTCCTATCGCTACGCGCA
>DXEZ01000176.1 GCA_019114715.1 Candidatus Sphingobacterium stercoripullorum
GAGCTCTTTACTGGAGAAATGAACATGAAGGACCTATATCCAGATGTGTTTTTTAAACAAGAGGGAATTGAAGAAGATTAGGGAAGGAGGCTTCTCTAGATCAGGGCTGTTAGCGCCGAACTTTAATTGCCTAGTGGAGCAGAAAATAGGCGAAAAGTAACGTGGTGCCTTTGGTCCGGTATAATGGAATGGTAGTAAAAGCTGAGCTTTTGTTGCAGACTGAAAAATTCAGGGCAGTCTAGAACCTTGAGTTTAACTTACTGTAAATTAGATATTCATAGTGTTAACAAGTTTTTAACACAAATGTAATTCATATATAATTTATCGCTAACAATCAGTTGACATTCTCTTTATTTCTTTGTGAAAAATTTAGAGATGAAAATACAAACCATTGTTTTACCTTTTTTAATCGGCATATTCTTATGCTTTAGCCTTAATCTTTACGCTCAGCAGAGTGGAGTGAGGGGGCAAGTTTTTGATATGGAAACTAGCGAACCAATATCTGGAGTTTCCATAAAAGTTATAGGAGAGAGTGCAGGTACCCTCACCAATCAAATGGGAGAGTTCGTGATTCCTCTTACCTCAGCAGGGGAATATAAGTTGCAAGTTAGCTATGTAGGATACAAGAGTGACTCTTTAAACATTGAGCTAGTAGAAGATAGCCAGTGGCTCACAAGAGACTTTTATTTAGTGAATGAAAGCTCTTTACTAGAAGAAATTGTAATTACACGTCATCGTGACCGCACGGCAGAAATAGCCCTATTAAAAGAACGTAGGGAATCAAATTTGATGCTTAATCAAATAGGAATTCGTGAGCTCAACAAAAAAGGCGTTTCCGATGTGGAAAATGCAGTTAGCAAGGTAGTGGGAATTACCAAGTCGGATGATGGGAGCCAAGTGTTTGTGCGAGGAATGGGAGATAGATACAACAGTACGTTTTTTAACGGATTGCCTCTGCCGTCGAATGACCCCGGTTTGAAAAACCTATCTTTAGACTTGCTGTCAACCGATTTGGTGGAATATGTGGAGGTAGATAAGGCATTTAATAGCTACATGTATGGAGATTTTGCAGGAGGAAATATAAATGTTAAATCTAAAGAGTATTCCGGCAAAGGAGTATTTGAGCTTTCTCTATCCTCAACAGTTAATAGTAACACCATAGCCCATGCAGATCAGTTCTCATTCTACCCTGGGGAGTTTGATAAATTGGGTTTTGCGAATTATAAAATACCCAATAATCCACTGTCCAACTTTAACTTTGTTAATAGTGCAAACCCAGTTGCTCGTAACCCTTATCCAGGCGGCGCGAAGCTTTTAGCTGGTAAATCTTACCAGGTTGGTCATTTTTGGAGAGCAAACTTTTTGGCTACGGCCGGCTTTAGCAACGGTTATGACTATCAAGAAGGATTCAATAAGAATATAAATGCACAAGGGGCAGATTTACTTTCCTTGAATCAAGTAAAGTACAGCTACTCTACTCATTCCCAAGCTTTATTGAATGCGAATCTAGCTTATCAGGATAAGCATAAGCTTTCTTATAACTTTATGTTTATTAATACCAGTGAGCAAACTAACGATTTGTATACCGGCTTTATTCGAGATATTGCAGAGAACGATAACGGGAGGCTACAAAGAGGGGCTTACAGTAATAACCGCTTGTTCGTAAATCAAGTGCTGGGTACGCATAAGATGAGTGATGATTTGAACTTAAACTGGTCAGGATCCATCAATAATATATTTTATGCAATGCCAGACCGTATCCAGAACACATTCCGCTTTATGGAAGACCAACAGGGTTATGTGTTTGCCCAAGATGCGATAACGGATAACCATAGGTTTAATCAAAAGCTCAATGAGAGAGAGTATGCATTTGATGTGCATGCTAAATACAATCTTCCGTTTTTAAACACGGATGATAATGATAATTTCTTCCGCGTAGGTTACCAGGCTAAAATGAAGCGTAGGGACTTTGAAGCTATACAGTTTAACTTCAGGATCGCAGGAGATCAACTTTACAATGTAGTCGATCCCAGTAATTTAGACGCGTTTTTTAACCAAGAAAACTTCCAGAAAAACTATTTTTTCATAGAGTCATTTGCGGATGAAACTCCTCAAAGCTACCAAGGGATTCAAGATGTACATGCAACCTACTTTGATTTAACCTATCAATGGACTCCAAAATTGACTTCAATTATAGGTATGCGTTATGAAAATCTAAAGCAAGAAGTTAGCTGGATTACGCAGTTAGATCCAGCAGGTGGGATAAACCAGCTTTCGAAGAATAAGTTTTTACCCAGTTTAAACTTGAAGTATTTGATTAACAATAAGCAGAATTTAAGGCTTGGAGCAAGTAAGACTTATACTTTGCCACAATTTAAAGAACGAGCTCCTTTTGTCTATGACGAGCCTACAGAGCGTACATTTGGAAACCCTTATTTGTATCCTTCAGACAACTATAACATAGACTTGAAGTGGGAGATGTTCCCACAAGCAAATGAGTTGATTGCCTTAGGAGTTTTTGGGAAGTATATTCAAAACCCAATTAACGCGATGACTGTTGCTTCAACTTCAAATGATATCTCCTATGTCAATGTTGGAGATAACGGAACAGTGATGGGGGTGGAGCTTGAATTTAAAAAGCAATTGATATCTTGGGATTCAGAAAAGCACAAGCTTCACATAGGTGGTAATGCAACACTTATGAAAACGCATCAAGTTATAGATGAAGAAAAGGTGGCTAGAGAAACTGAGTTTTATATTATGCCGACCCATACTGAGTCTAGCTTTACGGGAGCTTCCGATTTATTAGTCAACGCCGATATCTCCTATGAGCTCAACCTAGGGAATGGCAAGTTCGTTAATAGCTCCGTAGTATACCATTACTTCTCAGATAGGCTGTACTCCTTGGGTATTGAACAAAAAGGAAACTTTGTCGATAAAGCTGTAGGAAGTCTAGATTTTGTTTTACAAAGTAAGCTGACCTCCAAAGTAGGACTGCGTTTGCTAGCTAGAAACTTATTAGACCCTTCTTACCAAAGAGTTCAAGAGAATTCTGGCGCTCATGTTCCGGTGATGTCGTATAAAAAAGGACGCTTTTTCACTCTGGGAGTGACTTATTCCCTATAGGTCTTTTAAATGGTAACAATAAGTTGATTTTAAATTAAACACTATAAAATATCCAATTACCAACTTTGTGGAAATTAATAATTAGATGAAATGAAAACGATGAAATTAAAGATGAATTTTAGAACCTTAGCAACAGGAGTTGTAATGTCTCTTGCTGTTGCTTCTATAACTTCTTGTAAAGAGGATAACTCTCTTGATATAGGAGATGAAACTGAGATCTTTGTTGTTGATAAGGACAATTTACAAGGGGAGATTAAAGGACAAGAGGTGATTTTAGAGGAGGGGAGATATACGTTAACCGGTAAGCTTATCGTTGAAGAGGGTGCTAAACTCACCATAAAACCTGGTGTGGAAATCGTATCGTCAAAAGTATCTTCAGATGCATTCGCTGCGGTGAGATATATTGCTGTTAGCCAAGGAGCAGAGATCGATGTACAGGGAACTAAAGAAAAGCCTGTGATTATGACAGCTGAGGAAGAAAGACCTGGTGCATGGGGTGGATTGGTAGTGTGTGGTAAAGCGCCTACAAACAAAGGGAAATCGGCTGTAGCGGAAGTTTCTGAACTAGTTTACGGTGGAGATGATCCAGAGGATAACTCCGGTGCCATTCGCTTTTTACGTATAGAATACTCAGGGTTTTCTTACAACAATGAAAAAGAGTTCAATGGACTTTCTATGTTTGGAGTAGGAAATAAAACGATAATCGAAAACGTTCAGGTGTTTGAAGGCTCTGATGATGGGTTTGAGTGGTTTGGTGGAACAGTAAATGCAAAGAACTTGGTTGTAACAAACTTTGCTGAAGAAGTAGGAGATGACTTATTTGACTGGACAGAAGGATGGAATGGTCAAGGTGAAAACTGGTACGGTATAAGAACTAATGCTGGGAATCGCGGTATTGAGGCAGATAATAACTCAAACAATCATTTAGCGGATCCTATATCATCACCTACTATTAAAAACTTAACGTTGATTGGTGCTGGAGATGCAGGGAATGAGCCTCAAGCGATAAAACTTCGTGTTGGAACCAAAGCTAAGTTTGAAAACATAGTTTTAGCTAATTGGAATACAGGAATAGACATTCAGCATGATGAAGGTGTTGGTTATGTTGAAACTGGAGATATCTTAATTGATGGCGTGAAGTTTATCAATGTCAATAAGAAGAGCGAGGGTAAGTTGACGGATAACACCATAGTTGATGTTTCAAAAGCAATTGTGGAGAACGAATCAGCGACAGGTGCAGGTGCGGGGGTTGATGCTCCTGAGTGGACAAAAGGATGGACAAGAGGTCTATAGATTTAAAAGCATAAGTCTTACTTCTTAGGAAAGAGAAGAAAGGCAGCAAGACTTGGTTATAGCCAAGTTCTTAGCTGCCTTTCTTCATTTATGGATTATTGCCGTGTGTGATGCACGAGCGGCATGATGCGCTTATCAACTTTTAATGAAAGCTCAGGTTTATTCTTTTAAAGCCTAATCCTTCAAGTATAGGCCTAAATACAGAAATTGCATTTGCTTCGGCTTGTTGTAAAATATCGGATCTTTTTACCTGACGGGTGATTTCATTTTCTGCTGCTTTATACGCCTGATCAACTAAGGATGCTTCCCTGAAATAAGCCATTTTTGTATCGTATACTTTTGATGCATTATGGTCGATTTTAACATAACAAAGCTCGGCTTTGGGTAGGATTATAGAAACACTATCATCGACAACAGTAATGTCTTCCTTTACGATCTTTGATAAGTCTATACAGCCTACAGCATCAGCTTTGACAATTAATAGGACTGAAGCATCTGGCAAATAAGCCGCTTTTGCTTTATGTTCAATCACATCGCTGAATTTATACTTGATAAGCTCCAGTTTGCCCATTTCCTCGATCTGTTCGAGTAAAACCTCATGCCTAGTGTCTATTTTGCTTGGCTTAGAGAGCTCACTGATTGCTAACCATCCAATTATAATGAGGAGCAATAGCACGATTAGTACTCTGAAAAACGTTTTCATAATAACATATTTACAAATAATAGACCACTTTATTGAGGTGGTTCAGCTCTTAAAAAAGTAGCAAGGAGGGCGCGTTGGAAATGACCCATCTTGTACTCGTTTAGTTGCTGTAATTTATTTTATCACCAATTACTTTTGCAGGCTTGGTGTAGGAGTGTTCCTGGAGTGTTCCATCACCCATAATGTGTTGGACCTTCCAGCCTTTTGCCTTTAAATAGTCTGAAATCATAGCTCTATGACAACGCCACCACAATACCTCTGAGCACATATAGGCTGTAGTGTTTTTCATAGCAATGCTTTGTAACATTTGTATGCCTTCCTCAAACTCTTTGCTTTCCATGTGTTCCGCGTAACCTTGAAAAAGAGGTTTTCTCCACCTTGATTTTGGGTATAGACCTCTAGGGTTTCTCAAGCCTCCAAGACTTTGTAAATGGAGGTATGAAATCCCGTGTTTATCGAGCTCTTCTCTTAGGTTCTCCTTGTCGAACTGACGATTCATTTTTGTTGCCGAAACGCGGCGTGCATCAATTAATGCCTCTATGTTGTGTTTTTTTAGTAATTCTATAAACTTCTTAATACTGTGGTTCGAATGGCCAATAGTATAAATTGTTGACTCCTCAATTTGCTCCATAGCGTGTTGTTTTAAATTAATTTACCGAAGATACAACCTTTCAGTTGTAGGTGAAATGCATTTTAATATTAAAGTTTCTTCAATATAAGAATATCCATGAATATGTAATTATGAAAACTTTATTTCCCTAGCCGTGTTAAAATTATTAAGTTGCGAAGTTGTGAATAGTACAAACATATGATAGAGAATCCTAATACCGACATAGTCCAGAAGATAGAAAGCAACCCGCCTTACCGCTTGTTTTTATTTGTAATAATTTCTTTAGCATTGTTGATGCAAACTATTGATTCCACCATTGTTGCTACTGCCTTACACGCTATGCAAAATGACTTTAAGAGCTCGGTAGCATTAGTAGGGTGGACTTTAACAGCCTACTCATTTGGATTTGTATTGATGCTTCCCTTAAGTGCAAAATTGAGTATAAAGTTTGGACATAAAAAAATATTTATAATTTCCGTTTTTGTATTTACTTTAACCTCCTGGTTTTGTGGGTTGGCCACAAATATTTATGTGTTGATTGCTATGCGTGTTTTGCAAGCTATGGGAGGTGCAGGCATAACGCCTGCCGCAACGGGGATCATTGTGGATTATTTCGGACGAACCAAAGCACAATACTTAGGACTTTTCGGAAGTATTTTTGCAAGCGGAGCTATGATTGGTCCTATCTTCGGAGGCGTGTTTGTAACATACTGGTCTTGGGAGTGGATCTTTTATATTAATATCCCAATAGGATTGATCATCCTTCTTTTGGCTATTAAGTTTATACCTAAAGATAATTTAAAGGTCAAGGTTCGGGAGAAAATGGATTTAACAGGTATGGCATTGATGGGATTGGCCATTCTATTTGCAATGGGAGGAGCAACTTATTTAGCAGAGCAGCAAGCAAATTTGAACATTGCAGTTTTTATAGGTTTATTTCTTGCAGCAGCAATAAGTACTTGGGCTTTATTTAAGCATCTGGGAAAAGTTCCTTTTCCGTTTATCAATCTTAAGTTTATTATAGGGAAGAACTTCGGTGCAGTAAATTTACTTAATGTTATTCATTCAGGAATGACCATAGGAGCGAACTCGCTTGTTCCTTTATACGCTATTAATCGATATGGAATCAGTGAGTTGCATTCTGGGACTCTATTGGTGGCGAATGGGATCGCTTCGGTGGTTCTTTCTAGTATTCTAAGTGTTAATATCCATAAAACAGGCTATAGGAAACCTTTATACGTGGGTAGTTTGCTATTAACCTGCGGTGTAGGGTTGTTGTCAGTTAGCCCCTTGTTTGGCATTCCGCCTTATTATTGGTTGATGGGCTGTACACTTATAATAGGGGCTTCTATTGGTACCATGAGTCCATCTGCTCGAAACGCTGGTTTACAACTAGCCCCAGATCAGTCAGCTAATATTGCAGCTATCCGTTCCTTAGGAATGCAAATGGGATATATTACATCTGTCGCACTAGCTACTACCGTTGTATCTATGAATGCTGCTAACAGCGGATCGGTTCATGCTATGGTGTATTTAGGTCTTGCGATTGTTATATTTTTAACAATTCCTGTGATTTCGAAAATCCAAGAGGTTAAAGGATCCTGGTAATAAATATCAACTCGAAACAATTGATGGGCTGGTTGGTTTGTTGTTAGTATGAATCAGGTGATCTAATCAGCCAGAAGCTTTGCTAATTATTTAATGCAGTATGTCAAGGTTGGAATAAGCTGTTTGCTTTTGTGGTTCGTCGTATTCATTTTGTTTATAATACTTCAGAAGTAGTTATAAGTAGGAGTTTCTATAAAAAGTGGATGCCCGTAAGAGTTGCATATTGTTTGTCGGTTTCTTATAGGTCTCTTGATTTTGTAATGTGCTTTAAAAATGTAAGTGGTTCATTATTAGGGTTGATGGTGTTTTAGTGTAAAATAAAGCTGAATAAATTTGTTTATGTGATGTGTCTTTTGTTATCTTTGCACCACTGCTAAGCAGAAGAAATACCAAAAAGGTAATTCGGCGGGGTAGCTCAGATGGTCAGAGCGCAGGATTCATAACCCTGAGGTCACGGGTTCAATTCCCGTCTCCGCTACGAAGATAAACGCGAGGTTTATCCAGGAAACAGAAAA
>DXEZ01000177.1 GCA_019114715.1 Candidatus Sphingobacterium stercoripullorum
CTAAGTGCATCTTCCAGACTGCTATAGGGTCTTTCAATGGATCCATCAGCATTGGATTGACGAGCATCTAAGGATACAAATAGGTCCGCTGCAAGGGTAGCGCTGCAAGAAAGCAGTGCTACTATCACTAAGACTACAACATGCTTAATACCCTTCATTTTGTCCAAATTCTGATGGGTTAGTAAGAGCATCTAAAAACTGTTGAGGTATGGGCCTATTGATGTGATAAGGCTGCATATGGATAATATCCGGATTGTATTGCTGCACATAATCGTATAGCTTACCTGTTCTTTTCAAATCGAACCACCTGATGTGTTCGCCACAAAGCTCTCTACCTCTTTCCTCCAATAAGAAATCCAGATTCATTTGAGAATCACCTACCTTCATTTCATCTTCCTTACCTTCCACTGCTGCTCGGGACCTTAATACATTAACCAGATCAGCTGCTTTGGTTTTATCACCCCCAGCTCGCATAGTTTCTGCTTCCGCAGCAATTAAATACATCTCTGCAAGACGCATAACGATCACATCTTTGGAACCCACTTGCGAGTTAGCCTCTGGGAGGTCCGGATCGTCATGCTTTTTCAAAGTTGGAAAATGCGTATTAAAACGCGCATTACTAGTAACATTATTTCCATTGTAGGTATCGTTTATATCTACAATAGCATAAGGGGTATTGCGCTTATCTCCACTGACCTCTTGCTTGGTATACCACAGCGCTAAATCACCACGCTGCAAGGCAGTTCCAACCAAAGACTCTGGCTTTTCAAAAGCCGCTAAATCGTCCTTTGTCCAGGTGTAAGAGTCCACATTTAAATAGTATTTTTCACGGAACCAGTCGTTGTACCTTCTGTCTATTGACTCATCGTAAAGATTTAGTAAATGCCTAGTTGGCATAAATGCCATACCACCAGATTTCGAATTTCTATCTGCACCGTAATTCAGGTCCACCTTCATCCCTGCTTTTTCAGAATATTTAGCCTTAAACCAAATGTGTAATCTATTGGGATTATTGGGCTGAGGGTTGAGAGAATTAATAGTGGAGTGCGTGATAGAAAACATGGCTTCCTTGTTATTCTTATTGTTTTCTGGTAGGAACACTTCCTCAGGTGTATCGTATAGAGACACATCCAAGCTAGATTGATTGTCAATGACGTACTGTGCCGCTTCCGAAGCAATTTGGTAGTATTTATCCTTTTCACTAGCACTCTCCTCGTAAGCTACACGTGTAATGGCGATACGTGCTTTTAAACCGTAAGCGGCCTTCAAAGTTGCTCTACCAATGTCCGTAACTGGAATAGGCTTCACCGGAAGGTTCTCTATCGCTCTATCGATATCTTCAAGCATCACGTCATAGAAATCCAGTTCTGGAAAACGGTTTGCCGTTAGGACCACATCTTTGGTTTCTTCTAGCCGTAAATCTATCGCGCCGTATTGTTCTACCAAATGCCAGTAGGCATAAGCCCTTAAAAAGGAGAACTCTCCAATTCTGGACTTCTTCTCCTCTTCATTGGTAAATGGCACTTCCTCAATACGCTCGAGTCCTGCATTACAGTAGTTCACAATTTCATAAAGCCTATTCCAGGTATTTCTAATCTGCCCTGTTGTGGCGTTCAGCTCTTCGTATTTTGTCATTTGACGACCGTAGCCCGAATTGGCAATATTGATCCATAGATCGGTCCCCCCTTCGGTAAGCATTAATATATCCTCTCGACCATAGAACTGTGCTCCGAAATAAACATAAGCGGAGTTTACCAGTGAATTGATGCCATCTTCGGTTGAGAACACTAGATCTGCAGTAGTTCCACCTGGATTGTATTCTTCCAAAGAACAACTATGCGTTAGAGCTACAATTCCAAGTCCTATAAAGTATTTTGATATTTTCTTTACAATCATAACTTTCCTTTTTATATATCTAGATTAATACCTAAAACAAACTGCCTCAATAACGGGTTTGTAGCAGACCCGCCCCGTTCAGGATCGTAGTTTTTCACTAAAGGATCCTTCGCCCAGGTAAATAGGTTGTTTGCAGATGCATAAACCCTCAGGCCGTTCAGCTTCATTTTACTCGCTATGTTTTCCGGTAGCTTATAACCTAGAGTAATCGTTTTTAGTTTCACATACGACCCATCGACAAAATTATAGGACTGGTAACCCAGATAATTATAAAAGTTTGTCAAACTTGGCCTAGGAAACATGTTACTAGGGTTTTCTGGTGTCCAATAATCAAAGTGAGCCGGGTGATTTCCTTTCCCCTGCGCATTAAAGATGGAGGTTAGCTCATAATCCATCATCTGCCCCCAGCGAACAATAGTGTACACACTGAGATCAAAATTCTTATAATTAAAGCTGTTATTAAAGCCTAAAACCCACTTGGGTACTGGAGATCCTAAATAAGTAACGTCCTCTTCCCCATCAATAACATTGTCGCCATTCATATCGGCAAGCTTAATATCACCGGGTTTAAAGGGTTGCGTTTTCGCTTTATCTTTGAAATAAGTTGCTGCTTCATCTTCTTCATGCTG
>DXEZ01000178.1 GCA_019114715.1 Candidatus Sphingobacterium stercoripullorum
CATCACGCCCAGTAGTTCCTGGAATGTCTAATCCGGACACATCCAAGCTTGTAGAACAAGAGGCCACACGTATTAAGGCAAAGCAAGATGCAAAAGAATTGGCTCGTATTAAGTATCTTGAAAAGCAGAAACTTAAAAATCTTCAAGCTAAACAAGAAAAACGTCAATCATTAGCAGAAGAACTTGGTGTGGAAGAAATACCAGATGGCCAAACTGAGCTCCAAGCCAAACGTATTGCAGAGCAGCAAAAACGAGTTGAGGCTATTGAGGCACTTGAGGCTCAGACTGTAGAGCCGCTTAAAGCAACTGAGTTAGCAGAACGCCATGACTCGGGCAAAGGCTCATATTCATCAGCTATACGCTCAGCACTTCAGTTACAAGGAGCATCAAGGCCTGAAATAACAAAGCTTCTTACTAGCCTTAATATCAATTTAAGTGTTCAGCTTACAAAGCAGGACACGGCCAATTTATTGGCTTGTTTGTTAACGTGTAACCACTCGCAGTTACAAGCCTTAATGGCTAATAAGAAAGTGCCGGTTGTAATAAAGACTATAATTAAGCGCCTTATTGAAGACGAAAAGCTAGGTAACATTGAAACTATAGAAAAATTATGGGATAGAATATTCGGCAAAGGACCTATGCAGCTTAATCTACCTGAGCAGCAACAACTCCAAACAGGCATTATTCCCAATGTACCTGTGAGTCGTGAAGCGTACCTGATTATACGTGAAAACTTAATAAAGTAAAATAATAACCGATAAATATTTATAGATATGAAAATAGTATATACAAATTGGTTTCCATTTGGGCCTTATCACACAATTAATTTATTCGGCATTTTATTTACAAAGAGAGATTATTTAACAAGAGACACGATATTGCACGAGCAAATACATACGGCTCAAATGAAAGAGATGTTATACATCTTTTTCTATTTATGGTATGGTCTTGAGTATATAATCATACGATTTTTCCACAAAAAGCAGAATAATGCATACCACGACGTGAGCTTTGAAGAAGAGGCGCATGATAATGCATATAACTGGAATTATCTTGAGACTCGTAAGCACTATGCCTGGTTTAAGTACATAAAAATTGGAAGCAATAAATAATTAAAACGATATGGCACTAACGAATAGTAATTTCATAGCTTTGAAAGAGAAAGAATATGCTCTTTCACATGAGTATTTATTATCTATATTGGACTACAATCCAGAAACTGGCATATTTAAATGGAAATATGCAAATAAATTACGCAGAGATAGTCCTAATATAGGAGATATAGCGGGTACTACTATAGATTATAAAGGATATTCTAATATAGTAATAGGGCAAAATGTATATAAAGCTCATAGATTAGCATGGTTTTACCAATATGGAAAATGGCCAGATGACAATATGGAAATAGACCACATAGACGGAAATCCATTAAATAATAAAATTAATAATTTACGCCTTGTATCTGGTATGCAAAATAGCAGAAATCGTAAAATGCATATAAATAATACATCTGGCCATACAGGAGTCTATTGGCATAAAAAGCACCAAAAATGGGTTGCAGCTATAGGAAATGGTAAACGCAAAAATGGAAGAGCTCTATATGACTGCTTAGGCTATTTTGATAATTACGAAGATGCTGTAAAAGCAAGAGAAGCAGCAGAAATAAAATATAATTATACACAACCAAAAAGATAAATATTATGATAAAGTCAATCAAGGAAATGCAAGAAAAAGCAATAGATACAACAAAACCAGGTATGATTAATGCTATAGAGATGTTAAGGCTTGAAGCCTTAACATCTTTTGAAAAGTATACAAAACTTATGTTTAAGGCTCAATATCATACCTCATATATAATAGCTGAGCATCATAGAAAAATTATAGATGTATTGCAGAAAGTAGTTGACGGTAATATAACCAGATTAATAATTAATATTGGGCCAAGGTACGGGAAAACACAACTTGTAATTAAATCATTTATAAGTTGGTGTTTTGCATTAAATCCAAGGTGCCTTTTTTTACATCTATCATATTCAGACCTTTTAGTAAATGATAATTCAGATAATATACGAGAAATAATGTCTCTTGAAATATATAAAACACTTTTTCCGAAATCAGCACTTGCATCTGAGAAAGGCTCATCTAAAAGGTGGAAAACTAAAGCGGGAGGAGAACTTTACGCTGTATCTACGCAAGGTCAAGTAACAGGATTTGGTAGTGGTCGCCTTGATTCAGATATTGATGCGATGGATGGAGGAAATGATGTATTTGTTTTTGATGACCACACAAATGAACTATTAAAAATGGTTGGGGCTACTACAAATATATTCCAAGGCGCAATTATGATTGACGATCCAATAAAACCGGAGGATGCAGCATCTGATTTAGTAAGAGAGCGCGTAAATCAACGATTTGAAAACACAATTCGTAACCGCGTCAATTCGCGTAAAACGCCTATCATTATTATAATGCAAAGGCTTCATGAGCATGACCTTTGTGGCTATTTGCAAGAGATAGAGCCAGATACATGGACTGTTTTATCACTTCCAGTTATACAAACAGACCCTGAGACAGGAGAAGAACATGCTCTTTGGCCAATGAAGCACAATCTTGAGGAGCTATATAAACTACGAGAGATTAACCCAGTAGTATTTGAGACCCAATATATGCAAAACCCAATTCCTACTGAGGGCCTTATGTATCACGAGTTTAGAACATATCAAAATATAGAATTGCCATCAGGCCATGAAGCTTCACAAAGATGGTGCTATGTTGATACTGCCGATACTGGCTCTGATTATTTATGTGCAATTTGCTTTATAAACACTCCAGAACTTATATATGTTATAGATATATTATACACGCAGGAGCCGATGGAAAAAACTGAAGTAATGTTGGCTAAAATGCTCACAGAAAATAGTATAACAGAATGTCTGATAGAGTCCAATAATGGTGGTAGGCAGTTTGCTAGAAATGTAAAATCTAAAGTAAGAGTGGGGCTACATAACTTCAAAACAGTAATACATACTTTTACACAGACAAAAAATAAAGCCGCTCGTATTTTTTCAAATTCAGCTCTTGTTAATTCAGATGTTGCATTTCCTACAAACTGGGACAAAAAATGGCGTGAATTTTATAATGCTATTACAACTTACCGCAAAGATAATAAGCGAAAATCAACCCACGATGATGCCCCAGACGCATTAACTGGTGTAATAGAGATGAGGAGTCGTAAATCAATGAACAAAAAAATAAAACTTAGAAACGTATGAAATTTGAAAGAGGAACTATTTGCGGTTTTGGTATAAATGATGTACCAGAACTTACATTCGTTAAAGATGAGAATGGCAAAGTAGAATTAACTCAAGCATATAAAACGTGGACCGGCATGATAGATAGATGCTATAGGCCTGGCCATGAAGAGAAATTTAAGGCTTACGCTGATTGCTCTGTATGTGAAGAATGGAAGTACTTTTCTAACTTCAAAAAGTGGTTTGATGAAAACTATATTGAAGGCTTTGATATAGATAAAGATATTCTTATTAAAGGCAATAAAGTATATTCTCCAGAAGCGTGTAGTTTTGTGCCAAGAATTATAAATTTATTATTTGCAAAGAATAAAAAGCGAAAATCAGATTTACCAAGAGGAGTAAAATACAGAAAGTATGGAAATAGATATAGTGCTGAAATATCTATTGAAGGAAAAGTTAAGCTTATAGGTTATTTTAAGGATGTAGATTCTGCTGCTGAAGCTTATAACCAAGCGAGGAAAGAATACATATTAGAAATAGCTGAAAAATATAAGGATAAGCTTAAGCCAAATGTGTATGAAGCCATAAAAAGATTAGGCTAAATTCATATTCTCGCATTATTCTCGTAATTTCTAGGTTTTCTAATTATATATGAATGACTAAATCATAAGCCTTGAATGAATATAATGCGAGAATATGAGATAAAAAATACCTCTATAAAAAATGTTAAAAGCGGTACAACTTATAAAGAAATTTAGTATATTCGCAATGTGAAGAAGTTTTATATTTCTAAACAAATACAGGTAATTCGATGCTAGTTAAGGGTAGCTGCTCGGTAGTATTAACATTAAAAACATAAAGAACAATGGGATTAAATTGCGGATGCCCTCTTGGCGCACATATTGCGGACCTTACCATTGAAGAATGTAAGGAAAGTATGGGGCAAATTCAAAAAGTTGCATTCCAGCGTATCTATAAGACTGCTGGAGAGTTGAACTCTGTCGCAAACCCGACTAAGAAAGCATCGTTTGCCACTTTGTTTTCTGCAGCCGATGGTACTAAGATGACAGTGTCGCCTTATATTCAAGGGCCTACTACTGAGCCTGGTGCCGCTCGCACATTTGGTTCAGGTAACCAAGTTCTTGGCGGTATTCCTATTACAATTGGTCGTGAAGCTACGTCTTTTAGTGGCACCATTTATCAGGAAAACCAAAAAGTTATTGCTCAGTTGAAGCAGTATCAGTGTGAAAACATCGGTGTTTATCTTATCGACGAAAATGGCAACATTGGCTGTTTGGTAAATGACCTTGATGAGCCTACTAAGTACATGCCTATTCCTATTTACAGCTTCTTTGTAGGTGATAAGTCACTTGGCGGGTATGAAGAGCCTGATAGCAATGCTATTAGCTGGTCTTTTGTTCCTAACTGGAGTGATAAGTTCTACATTATCAAGCGTGAAACTTTGGACTTTA
>DXEZ01000179.1 GCA_019114715.1 Candidatus Sphingobacterium stercoripullorum
CATAAAACATTTTGTAAATTGCAGAAAGATAAGCCACTCCAACCCTAACTTGTCCACAAGTCGGAAGTTTAAATAACATACAGCTTATCCGTACCAAAGGTGAGGATAAAGCGTACATACAGTGTATTATGAGAAGGATCTGCATATACCCAAAAGACATATCCCGGATAACCGGCAAGAGTTATCGGCAGAGCCTCCGTATTTACAATGCCATCAAAAAGGTACACCACAAGAAACCCCATCAATTAGTGACCGTTCAAGAACTCTGTCAATATCTTGGACTAGACTTAGAAATAGTAAGCAAGCAGATTTAAAAATCACACTGCTTTCCAAATATTTTTTAGACAGGTATAAGAAATAGTCAAGTTTAATTTTGTATATTAGTAGTGAAAACAGGAACTGAATAGTAGGGTTTATTCTAAAGAGACCAAATCGAGACCTTTAGAATTTATGTTTTGTAAAGGGTTTGAAATCAGGTTGATAGGGAAGATGTTCGAATCCCTTCCTCTCCGCATCATAAATACATTTTATATCAAACCCTATAATTAAAACTAATTATAGGGTTTTGTCGTCTATAGAATATCCTATTATTAAAATACGATTACTTCATGCGAGAACTTGAAAAATGGTCGTCTAGAGTCTCGTCTTTGACGTGTGTGTAAATTGAAATGGCTACAACTAAGGTGTGTTAACCTTTATGTTTTCCATAAACAAGATGTGGAGTGAGGTTTTTATACAACGGAACGTAAAATCCATTCTTCTCTTTAGCGTGGATGGGATATAAGCTACCATTAACCTTGGCCTAAACAGTATCTTATTAAATAAGTCTATCGACCTATGGACTTTCCTATATCATTTTCCCAGATATAATTTTCAATGAAAGGCTCTAAATCCTTATGGTACCAAACCGGTTTTTTATTCGAATAATTTTCTAAACCAAAAGATCGATCATAGCGTCCAATGTTTTTAATGGCTTTTTTCGTCACGTTCAAAAAACTTATCCTATCAAACATTGAAAAGTTTTCTTTGAGTAAGGGCAATTGATTGTGGTACATTTCTTTGATGGTCTGCGGTTCAACTAAATGAAGGCCGTTATGATATCTAAGTTCCGCTCGTGTTAAACAAAGCTCTAATTCATCTGTAAAAAAAAGAAATGCTTCAATTTGATTTTGCTTGTTAAAATTCCAAATTGATTTTGCATAATCGTACTGATGGTTGTAGCCTAGGTTTAGCTCTAAAGCAAAATCCTCACTATTTATTAGGTTCTGGCGGATAATATTTCTAACTCGATACATGGAGTGTATTTTATAATCTATATACCCTTTCGCTTTATATTTCATTCGAGCATCATCTTCATTCAAGATTTCAAATCCCTTAGGCAATAATAAGTGTCCTAAGGTACTTTTACCTACACCTGGGGGACCTGCTATGAAATAAATTCTTGCCATTTTTTTGTGTCTAATTCTTCTATTCTGCCATCGCTATATTCTGCTATAAAATCCCCATGCTCATTTTCATAAACTAAAGGCTGGCCAATAGAAAATAAATGTTCTCTAATTTTACCAGGTAACGCCTTATGCCATTGTTCCCTTTCATTAGATGTCATTTCCTGCAAAGATTTTTCTAGCACACCTCTGCTAACCAGTTCACTGTCTTTAAAATCATCTGTCCCCATATTCAAACTTACTAAAAACTATTTTCATTTATTCTTTTCAATTAGCATATTGTCGAAATAGGGGTAACTTCTTGCGTACATTACTATAGTGTTGTAAATGCAAGTAGGAATATCTTATTTAAAGGTTGAAAAATATATCATAAGGAAGATGCCATTACAAATGGGAAGAGAATATTAGAAGGTAGTAATAACGCATACTCTTTAAAAATATTGGCTCTGGCGTGAGTTGGTAGTTCATTCTAGTACTTACGTGGTGTATCTAGATTAAATGATGGAGCATATAGCCATGCCCGAAGGGTTTCCCAAAAAGAGTGAAATTATTCTACGGCCAATGATGGGGAAGAAGGTGTACTTCTAAAAAAAATAGCAACCATGCACCTAAGCACACGCTATTATGCCATCATTTTTGACGTTTTTGCAAGTGCTATATTATTCAATAATGAAATTGACATTTATTCAAAATAGAGTTTAATTAACTTTTTAAGGCTCGACTATTGAGGTTTTACAGGATCTGTAAGCTTTGCTTTCTAAACCTAAGGAATACAATTGAAACCATCACCCTTGTGTATTTAAAATAAAACTACTGGTTTTAAGGTGAATTACTTTAGAAGTTAATCTCTATTTGTAGAGAGGGAGAGAGTAATGTGTAAAGTGGAGAATAGTTCGATTCACTTGAAATACATGCAGGAAGCCTGAAACGGCCCCTGCATGAGTAAGTGTCTTATCTTTTCAGAGGGATTTCCCTATTGATTTCTGTGATATCTGTTTGATCCATATTTGAATCATCTAAAAGATGTTCAGCAAAATAATCAGCCATTTTCCAGAAGAAGTATTCTGTCATATTTCCAAATGCATGGCGCTGACCAGGTAATAACAAAAAGTCAAACCTTTTATTCGCTTTAATTAGTGCTTCAACCATTCTAATAGAGTTCGCTGGATGCACGTTATTGTCGATGTCACCAGTTGCGATTAGAAGCTTTCCTTTTAAGTTTTTCGCAAGTTGAGTATTCCTTTCAATTTGATAAGTGAAAGTCGTATCGCCTTTGGCGCTGACCTTTTCTGTAACACCGTGGTGTCGTTCACTCCACCAACGGTTATAAATATTGTTTTCGTGGTTTCCAGCACCAGAAACAGCTACTTTGAAAAAATCAGGATAAACTAGCATAGCAGCTGTAGACATGAATCCTCCGCCGGAGTGACCCGTTATTCCTACTTTTTCAATATCTATAAAGTCATGTCTAGCGGCAAGCTGCTCAACAGTAACCTTTTTGTCTTCTAACCCATAATCTCTCAGGTTCCCATATCCATAGGTGTGGTACCATTTAGAACGTGCAGGGTGACCGCCTCTGTTACCAACTGTGACTACAATGAAGCCCATTTGTGATAGCCTGTCTATTCTATCCATACTTCTGCCAAAAGATTTGTTGACAGCCTCTGTTTGAGGACCTGGATAAACATATTCAATGATAGGGTATCTACGTGTAGAGTCAAAGTCAAATGGCTTGTACATAACACCGTAAAGGTCCGTAATGCCGTCTCCAGCTTTCACTTTAAATGGCTCTGGGAATTGATAACCGGCTTCAAAAAGTAAAGACAAGTCTGCTTCCTCTAAGTCCATTACCTTTTGACCAGACGAACTGTATAATGCAGTTGCAGGTGTTGTGTTTACTCTGGAGTAGTTATTTACGAAGTAATTGCCACTTTCACTAGTTGCCACTTGATGGTCGAAGTCTCCAGGGTTGAGTAACTTAGGCTGTCCGCCGTTTAAAGACAATGAATAGTGGTGTAAATAATAAGGGTCTTCTCCCTCTTCCATACCATTTGCGGTAAATGTGAAGGTTTTTGAAGACTCGTTATAACTTGTAATATTCTCGCAGTTGAACTCACCTTCAGTAAGTTGTCTCTGTAAGCTTCCGTCTTTATTGTATAGGTAGTAATGCCCCCACCCATCACGCTGAGACCAGTGGATAAATTGATTGCCTTGGTTAACGAGCTGAGGCTTTTTAATGTCTAGGTAAACATTTGATCGTTCCTCGACTAAAGTATTAACCTCACCATTGATGTTTACAGAAAGAATATCTATTCTTTTTAAATCTCTGCTGGATCTTGCCAAATAAAACGAGTTATTGTCTCCTAGCCAGTAATTAATGAATATTTTACCTGTTAAGCTGGATTGATTGCGATCCTTGTTATAAACACTGATTGTTTGGTTTTTAAATGCCGAAACATCTACCTGCTTTGAAGTAAGGGTGTTTGCATCAAAAATATGCAGTTCTACTTCAGTTGAGTCGCTTTCCCCCGGCATTAAATATTTATAAGTTTCAAGGGTTGGCCTTTTTGAACCCACATTATTAATTACCCAAAGAGGATTGAGGTGTCTGTTATCTTTTCTACTGAGGACGAAATGATTACCATCAGGTGACCAGGAAAGGGACACAGGTTTTCTTTTCTCTAGTTCTTCTTTTTCATTTTTACCATCTCCAGTAGTTGTGCTGTACTGATCTCCGCCCCATGCATAATACTGAACTCCATCGGTAGTAAATTGATGCTCTACTATCGTGCTATCCTTTTCGTCTTTTACGGCTTTATCGTAGTTTTCTTTATCCATCCAATAAAGGTTGTAATTCTTTGCAAAATAAACCTTTGTGGTATCTGGAGAAAAGTTAGCCCATGAAAGACGCTTGATATCCTTAAGAGTATCGGAAATTTCTTTTAAGGTTTTATTTGCCAGATTGTATTCTAGGTAATAGGTTTTCTTTTTTAGAGTGTCTGATTTGTTTTTCAGTTTTTTTATTTCCTCTTCACTCTTTACAGTGTCTTTGGTGCTTCTCACCTCAAAGCGTATATGCTGCTCATCCTCCGTGAATTTTAAGTTAAATAATCCGAGGTTTTGTTTATCTGCAGGGTTTTTGACGATCCTAGTGATCTGTGCAGCTAAATCTGCATGATCAAACAGCTCTTCTTTTTTTCTTTTTGCAGGGTCGACCAGGTAGTATCTTTTTCCTTCTGAGGTTGTGTATTCATACCAGAATTTATCCGAATGGTTTATCCAGTTTGGACGTACATCGGTAGAGAAAATCATAGTCCGCAGTTTGCTAGGAGAAAACTGGGATGCTAACCTATAATTAGCCTTGAGCTTATGTTTCTCATTTTTTTCTTGTGCTGTACTCGTGTATACTAATAAACAGCAGATGCTTAAAATAAAATAGAGTTTCTTCATTTTGGTAAAATTAGTAGGCTAAGCTATCAATTAAACCCTTTAGAGGCTAATAAATCAACTGTAATATTTTTGATAAGCTTATCCTTACTTGAAGCTTTTGGTCTAGTTCAGAGTCTTTTTTATACAGTTAATAACAATTCGTTTTCTTAATGGTTCGTCATTATTTAAAGGTTTTACTCCAATAGCGTCCTAAATAATTAAAAAGGAGAAGGTTCTTTTGTTCCTCAAATCTTACCTTTGAGGTGCTACACAAAATAAAACTTCTCCGATGGTAAATATAACATTGTTTTCTCAGATTATTCAAAAACTTAACCGTTCATCTTTCAATAAATTGGTTAAGAATCGTCAGACCGACAAACATAATAAAGGTCTTAACAGCTGGACACATCTGGTTTCCATGCTTTTCTGCCAGTTTTCCAAGAGCCAATCCGTTCGGGATATCAGTAACGGTCTGCGTTCTGCTACAGGGAACCTGAATCATCTAGGGGTGGAGAAAGCTCCATCCAAATCTACGCTCAGCTATCAGAACCAACGAAGGGACTGGGAACTCTTCAGGGATTATTACTATAAGTTGCTTGAAACATTAGGACAGCAGGCTTATAAAAGGCGAGTTAAGTTCAGGATCAAGTCCAAAATATTCTTGCTAGACTCCACCACCATCAGCCTTTGTTTAAGTCTGTTCGACTGGGCAAGGTACAAGACGACTAAAGGGGCGATCAAGATGCACACCTTACTAGATTACGATGGACATTTGCCCGCTTATGTCCATATCACAGATGGTAAAACGGCGGATAATAAAGGAGCCTACGACATTCCATTACTCAGGCAGAGCGTTATTGTAGCCGATAGGTTTTACAATGATTTTTCCTTGCTGAATGTCTGGGACAGCAACCAGGTTTATTTTGTGATACGACATAAAGAAAACATGCTCTTCAAGAGCATTAAAGAGAACGAACTTCCAGATAACCGTCACGGGCACATCCTGAAAGATGAGATCATTGAGCTAACAGGAACTGAATCTAAAAAGAAGTTCCCCGGTCAGCTGCGCAGAGTGGTTGTCTGGAACGATGAAAACAAGCAGGAAATAGAAATTATAACCAATCAAATGTCTTGGACAGCAAACACAATAAGTGAGCTTTATAAGGCTAGATGGCAAGTAGAGATCTTTTTCAGAGAAATCAAACAGCTCCTACATATCAAATCCTTTATCGGAACTTCAGAAAATGCGGTAATGATACAGATATGGACAGCGTTAATAACCATACTCATCCTAAAGGCTCTTAAAGCAATGGCTAAATACCCTTGGTACTTATCAAATCTAGTAGCTTTTATCAGGTTGATCCTTTTTGTGAAAATAGAACTGCAAAAATGGCTAGACAACCCTTTTGAAGAGCCCAAACCACCACCACAAAGCTTTATGCAGGGGGTCCTATTCTGAAAAAAGTGAAAAAGCAGGCGAAATAACGCTAGATAGACGAAATATGTGCTAACTAAATTTATTTAGGACAGGATTGATTCTATCACTAGCAAATGCACAAAAACAAAATCTAGTTTAGCTAATGAATTACTTGCTGATTGTCAGAGGTTGTCTTTAGGGGGTGAAAAGAGAATTTCAACTTTCTTTTCTGGCTCAAGTCTTTATCTACTACAAGTTCGGCCGTTTCTCACGGCAACTGTTGTCTGTCCTTTCGAAAATGAATCTTCATGCGCGTGAGATCTCTTTAGGTAAGACAATAACTTTCACCCCATATATCGGTTAAATTTACTTTGTCGCCCTGGACAGCAGGACTTTGGTTTGTTAGGATACCTCATGCAGACAACTTTGGCCTTATATGTAGTTTCTTTTTGTCAGACCGTGATTATGCTGCAGGCATATTTCTGATTCCACTTCACGGTAGACTACCTTGCTTTGGGTCAACACTTCCTACTGTCAAGCGTGTTGGCGACTTACACTCTATAATTATTGCCCGTGGTGGATATTTACAAATAGGGGAGCTCCAAAGAAGCTCCCAATAAAAGAAAGTTCATTTATTTTAAAACTCAACATTGATGATCTCGGAATCGTAATCCTCTATTATATTAATAGGAATCGTTACTCCCTTGTCGGAGTCAAGCTCATCAAATAGTTTACCTGAAAGTCTTGTGATATGGTTAGGAATGAACTTGACATCTTTTAGTTCTTTGGTGAGTACAAGCTTTTTGTCTAAATCATAGGCTTTAAGCTGAACGTTTGTCAGTACTTCTTCAGTGGCACCATAATTTTGTCCAGCTAACAGGTAGTTGGCAGCAAACATAACATCAGACAAGCCTATTGATTCCTGCACAGGAATTTTTCTGCTTACAAAGGTAGGCATCATATTGGGGCGAGTAATGGCCCAGACCGCACTATTATCGGGTGCTGCCATATACAGGTTTGAAGAGGAGTTGACTGATAAATCTATATAGCTGATCCCTTCAGGGATTTCATCCTCCACATTGACCTCCAGACGAACGCTGAAGCGATTTAAGTTTAACTCAGAATAGGTTGTGTCTTTTTCTATCTGTAGGTCTTGCTCCAAGGTAAAAACCTCCCCTAAATTCCTAGTATCGAGTCCATCGATGTACTGTGCTTGAAAAGTGAAATACACCGTGGAGCCGCTTAAGTAGGAAACATCTACATTGCCGTTAGGAGCGCGGTTGTCAAAACCTATCGCTCGAAGCGTATAATTGCCTTTTTCGAGCTCTAAATTCAACTGGTTTTCAGATGGTTTGACCGCTCTCTTAAAGGTGTCAATCGGAGTCTTGCTCTCATTTAAAAGCACATAGACAATTTGATTGATTGAGGCTTCCTCGGGATTACCCGGGTCGCCCGTAGTGCTAGCTAGCTTTTTAAAGGGCCGGTTGGTTTCGGTAAACCCCGTTAGCTGGAATGCTACTTTAAATAGCTCTTGCTTTTCAGTAGGTTCAAAGTCATCATTTTTTTGCTTTTTACAAGCTGCAAATAGGCATAGTGCCAAAATGCACAAGCCACATAACTTGATTTTCATAGTTTAATTGATTAAGTGATAGCTGATTGTGTTTGTTGGTGATAAATATAATATTTGCTTTTTAGATCGCCGGTGAAAATAAAAGAGTTTTCCAACTTAGATCAGAATTTGCCTCATTTACGAAAAGCCTAATACGTTTTAGGATAATAACCGGTTATACATGGATAATATTTGGCTGCCCTTATGTTTTAGGCGGGTATTTTTATTAATTAAAATCACTATAGCTAATTAAAATGCCTAGATAGACATGTTATTATAGTCCTAAAAAGCGGTCTAAACTCTGGGGCTTTCCGTGGATAGGTAGAATCTCGTAAGGGAATTGCAGCTAGGGTTTGGGATAAGGAACAATTTTAAAATAATTTGATCAATCTAATGGTCTGGTCTCCGAGTTTCAGAAAAAGTATTATCTTTATAAGGAGAAATGTTGGTGTATCTTGGTCGTAGGTACTGGTTGCACGTTACTATTTTTCTAGGCAAAAGATGGCCTGTTCCGATGGATGTACAAGGAGTTAACTTTTAAAATATGTTTGCAGTTTTCACGGTAGTCTTGTTAGCGGTAGTTTGGCTGCTTCCTTTTTTTGTTATTTTGGGTTCCAAAAAGACCTCTGGAAAAGAAAAACTTGCCTGGGTTTTAGGTGTGATATTTGTTAGCTGGTTTGCTTGGATATTTTACCTTTTATTAGCACCTATAAGTAAAAATAAGGAAGCAGAATAGTTGCTAGTTTTTTATCCTAGCTTTAGGAGGGCTAACTCATCTGACTGGAGTTTAGTTTCCGCCCAGAAAACCGGGCTGTAAGCATGGCAGCAACCGTATCGCCTGTTGCATTTAAAACTGTGGCTAAAGGGTCCACCAGCGTTCCAATGATCAATACTGCGGGAATGGCATAATCAGGAAGCCCATAAATAGAAATCATAAGCATTTCTCCTACATAGCCACCATTTGGAATTCCACCGGCAACCACACTCACAGCTAAAGTAATAGCCAAAGCCAAAATTATGGTTTCCCAAGTGTAGAAGTTCCATCCACAAATTTCAAATGCTACATAAATCTTCACAATAGAGGAAATAGCCGATCCATTTTTGTAAAGTGTGTTTCCTAGAGGAATGACTATGGTTGCAATGTTACTAGGGATCCCGATGTTTTGTGCAGCTTTTAAATTGGCCGGTAAAGTGGCTAAGCTACTGCAAGTGCTCAGTGCGGTTATGGAGGGTACGATATTGTGTTTCCAAAAACGCTTTGTTCCGGTTGATCCGTAGGCCATAAAGGTGTAAAAGGTAAAACCTATAAAAAAGAATACTATTCCAAATAAATAGTAAAAACCTAAAGGATAGGCGTAAACATCGAATAGCTGCGGGCCAATGTCATAAACTTGATAACCGAAGTATGCTCCTAGGCCAATTGGTGCGGCCTTCATGAGAATGATCAAAAAGCTTTGCATGACTTCATTTCCTCCATTTAAGAACTCTTTAAATACAGCTACTGATTTCGAATTGGTCCGTTGCGCTGCTATTCCGATGAGGAAGGAAAAGATAACAAATGCCAGCATGTGCTCACGTGATAAGAGGTCTTTAAACTCGGCTACAGTAAGAAAGCTCACGATTTTTTCACCCCAATTACTATTGTCGTTTAGTAAAGCCTGTTTGATTTCTGACACGCTTTGATCTACCGTTATTGAGGGAATAGGAAAAAGGTATAACCCGAAAATTGTTAAAAGGGAGACTAGTACGATGGTAACAATAAAGACAATGGACATGAGCAGAATTGTTTTGCCCATGGCGCTATCTTTGGTAAGGTTTGCAACAGAAGAGGCAATAGCGAAAAAAAGCAAAGGAATAATGGATACAAATAAGAGATTCAAAAAGATATCTCCCAAGGGCTTAATGAACGGTATTGTCGAAGGGGCAAATAGCCCTAGCAAGCTACCACAAAATATTCCGATTATTAAATATATGAGATTTGAATAACTGTTAAATATATCTTTCATCATCTTTTGTTTTTCCTGGTGGGGGTGAGTGTGTTCTGGCCCCTTTTAGTTGCCTCATCGTAAAAGTAGTGTTTATTTTTCTATTAATTATTTATAGTTTCTTTGATTTCCTTTTTGGACGGCTACATGTTGTGTCAATAAGAACGAAAAGTTATTGAAATTTATTTGTCTGATTTTGACTTAGACCTACCTTTTTCTTACCTTGTAAAATAAAACTAATATTATGGGATACAAAATAGCTGCCTTAGTGGGATCTTTAAGAAAAGATTCACTGAATAGAAAAACTGCTGAAAATATTATTCGGCTCTTACCGGATAATTTAAAAATGGAATTTGTAGAAATTGGACATTTACCGTATTATAATGAAGATTTAGAAACAGATAGTCCTCCAGAATCGTGGACCAATTTCCGTGATGAAATACGACAATACGATGCGGTGTTTTTGTTTTCTCCTGAATACAATAGATCGGTGTCTGCAGTGTTGAAAAATGCTTTAGATGTCGGCTCAAGGCCTTATGGTAAAAGTGTTTGGGATGGGAAGCCTGCTGCTATAGCTACTGCTTCAATTAGTGGGATAGGAGGCGCTGTTGCTAACCATACGCTGAGACAATCATTGGTGTTTTTAAATATGCCGGTGATGCAGCAACCCGAAATTTATCTAGGAAATGCGCAGGAGTTATTTGATGATAGTGGGCGTGCAACCGAAAAGTTTGAAGGATTTTTGAAACAGGTTATTGCTGCTTACGAAAAATGGATTCACCAAATATTGAAATAACCCTCTGTAATGGACTTTTGTTTATAAACCCTTATGGGATATATTTAATGTGATATTATAAAAAAATAGGCGGCTTATCAACCGCCTATTTTAAGAAATCTATTGTTAGTAAAGTTGATTGAATAGAAGCTTATACGCTCCGTGTGTCTGAGCCCTAAAACTAGGTTCTATTCCTGATACAAACAAACTACCATTACCCAACGTTGCCGTATAGGTGACGATCGTGTTTTCTAAATGACTTGCTCCTAATGCCCAGCCGCTTCGCATGGGATTGGGGGAGTCAAAACTAAGTAATGGGGTGATGTTGTACTCCTTGATGGCCTCATTGGAGAAAGTGAAAACTGGACTTTTATCAAAATATACAGATAGGTAATCGTTTAATCCGTTAGTCTGCGGTGTAGAACGATTTACCTTAGTATTCATGACGCTTCCAGGGATATAATATTCGGTGTTTTTTAAAGCTATGTTCTTCCCGTTTACATTTTTTGTAAGTGGATTTTTCTGAGGGATCCCTAAATGTTTTGCTAGCGAAGTGCTCCCTGCTAGTAAAACTACCTTCCCACCATCGCGAATGAATTGTTCTAGGGAAGGAAGGGAATGATCACTAGAGAAATTTCCTACTCTGTTGTGGTATTTTTCAGGGATATTCCCAAGGTTATTGTTGGTTTTCTTTTTTACTAGCTTGGCTGGTATACCAGTTCCTGCAAAAATTATGAGATCGTAATTTTTAATTAAATCTCCTTGGTCTATCTCCGAGCTGTAGATGACTGAGTAGTCGAAATTGAAATCTTCCAAAACAAAACGCATCCATCCAGACTTCATCGTACCTCCGTAGTTATCCCAAACGGCTATACGCTTTGGTTTTATTGTCTGAGCTCCTTTTGGGAGACTGCTTGCTGGTTGAGTTTTTAGGCTAATGGTACTTGCTAATTCGCTTAGCGTTTCATCCACATTTTTCGAGCGTTTAACGTAGAAGTTCCCCTGGTCATCTTTTTGAACTTTTATGTTTTTGTTTAAAAGTAAGTTTACAGCTTTAAAGTTATCATTAACGCTTGGGGTAAGTTGTATATACCTACCGTCTGTAGTTGCCTGACCTTGCAGGGGAATAAGCTGACCTCTTTCTAAAGTCGCCATTGGTAGGTTACTAGGGAGCTTGTCTGTTACTCTATCAAATTCAATCCCCATAGTAAATGCTAAAGTCCACCCAGAAGCATCGTAAGGTGGTATAGGAGGGCCTCCAGGATATTCAAAATCATTTGGGTGATGTTGTGGCTCAAACATATCCAATATATGAGCTCTAAAAGCTTGTGATAAACTTACTAAATAACTACCGGTAGGGTAGTTCTTCCCTTGTAGTTGGAAATCAGAATTAGCTTTTTGAATCTGTATACCCGATTGAATTAATCTATTAGCAAATTTGGTGGCGGTACCAAAATCCTCTTGATCAGCAGGAATAACATAGGCTACCGGGTCGTAGCGATTTTTATCTTTTTTCAGCTCTTCATACCACTTTGTAGGAATAATGCCTGTAGTATCTATTTTTGAAATTTCTTTGATGTACTCAATTTGGCTGGGATTAATGGACAAGGTTGGCTCAGCGCCTTTAGCTACTGCGTTAGCACCCATTTTATAAGCGTTATAAAGTAGGTTTTGTTTGGTGTTAGCCGCGTGGTTTAAGACTGCATAGTTCAACGAAACGGAGTAATCGATGGATTTTTGAAATGTCCACTCTTGAGGATGTACAGGGTTTGGAGCATGGCCACTTGGTAAAATCCTGTCGTAAATTAAAGGGGTTGTAGAAGGGTTAGGACCTCCAATAATTTCCGTTAATATGCCTATTTGGTTATGAAAATATACGGATGTCCTTAAGCCTCCATTCCACCATGTTGAAAATCTGGATGCCCCTCTTTGTCCGTATCCAGGCTTATCTTCAACATTTAAGCGCGTGTGCATTGCAGCACCAACGGCGTCTAAACTCGTAACTAATATAGGATCGTATACATAGTTGAAAGGGTCTCGATAGGGAGGACCTACTACAACTGCACCTTGCGGAGCTCTTTGGTGGTGGTTGTATACAATTTGAGGAATCCAGTCCACAAAAAGAACTTTACCCATGTTTTTTGTTTCTGCAAGATTAAACATGAAGAAATCCCTATTGTTATCGTGTCCTGCATATTTTTGATACATTTCTGGTAGTCTAGTCATCTCCCTTTTGGTTGGCTCTGATTCGCGCATATACCAATCGCCCATTAGCTCATGGCCATCTGGGTTGGCGTGGACTAATAAAATTATAGTGTTTTCGAGAATGTTCATGTTTTCATCATCATTCCGGCTTGTTAACTCATAAAGCGTTTGAATTAACTGATGTGTTGCAACTGTTTCGGTAGAATGTAGCCCTCCGTCAATCCAGACCACGGCTTTTCCTTCTTTGGAAAGTTCTCTGGCTTGTGAGTCAGATATTTCTCCTAAAGCTAGCTGCTTGGAGATATCGTTATATTGGTCTATTTTGGAAAGGTTCTCTGGTGTGCTAACAATGAGCATGTATTGCTCTCGACCTTCTTCCGTCTTTCCGATGCTTTGGAGCATCACGCGGTCAGATGCTTGTGCTACTTTCTTGAAATAAGCCTCGGTCTGCGTGTAGTTTGCAAGGTGGTAGTTGTCACCTATATTAAAACCAAAATGAGATTTGGGGTCTGGGACTTGGTTTTGAGCACTTGCCCCAGAGAAAATAGAGCTCAAAGTAAATAATAAAATTAAATGAAAATAAAACCTCATAAGTCGTTTTTTTCTATGATT
>DXEZ01000180.1 GCA_019114715.1 Candidatus Sphingobacterium stercoripullorum
TAACAGATCAGAATGCCGAGACAACCCTTAATGCACTAAACAAATACGCTAGGAATTTAAATGAGTTCGCTGAGTCTGGAAAATTAGACCCTGTGATTGGTAGAGACGATGAGATTAGACGTTTAATGCAAATCTTATCTCGTAGGACAAAAAACAACCCTATACTAGTAGGTGAACCTGGAGTAGGTAAAACTGCTATTGCCGAGGGTATAGCACACCGGATTATTAAAGGAGATGCACCAGAGAACTTAAAAACAAAAACTGTTTTCTCTTTAGATATGGGCGCCTTGATCGCAGGAGCGAAATACAAAGGGGAGTTTGAAGAAAGGCTAAAAGCTGTAGTTAAAGAGGTGTCCGATAGTAACGGAGAAATCATCTTGTTTATTGATGAAATACATACACTCGTTGGAGCTGGAGGTGGTGAAGGTGCCATGGATGCAGCGAATATTTTAAAACCTGCACTGGCCCGAGGAGAGCTAAGAGCTATAGGTGCAACCACATTGAATGAATATCAAAAATTCTTTGAGAAAGACAAAGCTCTCGAGCGCAGATTCCAAAAGGTTATGGTTGATGAGCCTAACTCCGAAGATGCCATATCTATTCTAAGGGGACTTAAAGAGCGGTATGAAACGCATCATAAAGTCCGCATACTAGACGAAGCGATTATTTCATCCGTGGAGTTGTCTCAGCGGTATATCACAGATAGATTTCTCCCCGATAAGGCGATCGATTTGATCGATGAGGCTGCCTCCAAACTGAGACTAGAGATGGACTCCGTTCCTGAAGAGGTCGATGAGTTGGATAGAAAAATAATGCAACTCGAAATCGAGAGAGAAGCTATCAAAAGAGAGAAAGATGAAAAGAAAATCAAAGAGCTGAGCGAGAACATTGCAAACCTATCATCAGAGCGAGATACTCTAAAAGCAGCTTGGCAATCTGAAAAGCAGGTAGTAGATCAAATCAACCAGCAGATCCAACAAATAGAAGATTATAAGTTTGAGGCCGAACAAGCCGAACGTGCTGGTAACTACGAAAGAGTTGCTGAATTAAGATACGGGAGGATTAAAGAATCCCAAGACCAAGTAGAGTCCTTAAAAAAAGAACTAGCAACTATTCAGGGAGAGAATCGAATGTTAAAAGAAGAGGTTACCTCCGATGACATTGCAGATGTTGTTTCAAGATGGACTGGTATACCGGTGCAAAAAATGATTCAATCCGAGCGTGAAAAACTCTTAAAGCTAGAAGATGAGCTGCATAAACGAGTAGCTGGGCAAGATGAAGCCATCGAAGCCGTATCTGACGCAATTAGGCGATCACGAGCCGGCCTAAGCGACATGAAGAGACCGATTGGTTCATTCATATTTTTGGGAACCACAGGTGTCGGAAAAACTGAGTTAGCCAAAGCACTGGCTGAATTCCTTTTCGACGACGAACAAGCCATGATAAGAATAGATATGTCGGAATACCAAGAGCGACATGCTGTTTCTAGATTGATCGGTGCGCCTCCAGGATATGTGGGATACGATGAGGGTGGTCAATTAACTGAAGCTGTACGGAGAAGACCTTACTCAGTTGTGCTACTGGATGAAATTGAGAAAGCTCACCCTGACGTGTTCAATATACTACTACAAGTATTGGATGACGGACATTTAACCGACAACAAAGGTAGATTTGTGAACTTCAAGAATTCAATCATTATCATGACCTCGAATATTGGTTCACACATTATTCAGGAAAATTTTGCAAAAATTCAAGAGTATAACCATGATGAGGTTGTTGCAAAGACTCATACAGAAGTATATGAGTTGCTACAAAAGTCTGTAAGACCTGAATTTTTAAATCGTATCGACGAAGTGATTATGTTTACTCCACTGAGTAGAAAAGAAATCAACACGATTGTTCACTTCCAATTCAACGAATTGCAAGAACGATTGAAAGAGCAAAACATAGAAATCACAGCCTCAGAAGAAGCCTTAAATTGGTTAGGTGAGCTCGGTTACGACCCAGTTTATGGTGCTAGACCATTGAAACGAGTAATTCAAAAACGTGTGATGAACGAATTATCCAAAGAAATTTTAGCTGGAAAAATATCTAGCGATTCTAAAATAAAATTAGATACTTTCGATGGCAAGTTTGTCTTCTTAAACGTTGGTGAAGAACAATAATTATAGGGGCACCTGTCCCCTATAATATAATAACTAAAAAGCCTATTAGCTATTCACAACATGTATTGGTGACCCTGCTAGATAGGCTTTTATATTTTCTACAATCATCCCCATAAGCCTTTTCCTAGCTTCTACACTGGCCCAAGCTATATGCGGAGTAATTATACAGTTTTTAGCCTGAAGCAAAGGGTTATCTCCCTTGGGCGGTTCCTGGGAAAGCACGTCTAGACCTGCACCAGCTATTACACCATTGTTTAAAGCCCAAGCTAAATCCTCCTCTACTATGATTGGCCCTCGAGCTGTATTGATAATAAAGGCACTGGGCTTCATAGTTTTCAACCTGTCTTTATTAACGAGACCTTCGGTTTTAGTAGTTAATGGGCTGTGTATGCTTATTACATCTGCCCTGGAGAATAAGCCATCTAAATCGACCCATTCAAAATTCTTTCTTTTGCTTTGATCGGTTTCTGTACGGCTGTGCGCGATAACCTTCATCCCAAAAGCCTCTGCAACATCAGCTACCCTTTGACCAATTCCACCAAAACCAATAACCCCCATAGTTTTACCAGATAATTCAATTAAAGGATAATCCCAAAAAGAAAAATCTAATGAAGAACTCCATTTCCCACTACTAACAGCGTCGCTGTGCATCTGAACGCGGTGGCACAATTCCGTTAATAGAGCAAATGTAAGTTGAACCACAGACTCTGTACTGTATCCTGGCACATTTGTAACGACTATACCTCTCTCTTTGGCTGCCTCAATATCAATAATATTGTAACCTGTTGCCGTTACTCCAATATATTTCAAGTTAGGGAGGTTGTTTATAGCCTCCGCATCAATAGGAACTTTATTAGTAAGAATAATTTCAGAATTTTGGCATCTCTCAATTATCTCATCAGGCTTCGTCCTATCGTAAATTTTCAATTCACCTAATTCAGCTATTTCATCCCAGTTTAAATCACCAGGGTTTAAAGTAAATCCATCAACAATCGATATTTCCATACAAATTAGCGTTTATTTTTCAGCAACAATATACAAAAAAGCAGTCTGAATTTTGAGAAAAATAAATTAAGTACATTTCCCTTCCAGCTCCTAGAGCTCATTCTTTAGAATTCCGAATGAAGTATTTCCTTAAAAAAAGAGGCATGCCTTTTCAATTTTAGACGAAATAGGAAGCGATTTCTCTCATTTACCATAACATAGATAAAAGTCACCCCACAGAGCAACATAGCACAGGGTTACCGCATTCTAGATTAACTTGAAAACCTTAGGAAGGTTCAAAATGTAAAAGCAGCTATTCTAAAAATAAAATAGCTGCTTTTATTAAAACACTAACAATAACTATCGAGACTGAACGTCTGCTATCATTTTAATTACTTCATCAATGGTTGATTTCGCAGCCCCAACCATTTTTGGATTTCCAGGAAAGTCTGCATCTAGGACAACTGTTTTTGATTTTTCAGTATAATTATAAGTGAGTTTATAGCGTAAAATATTCTTTTCGGCTTGAACCTCCTCACTATCAGTTGTCATATCATCCTTCACATTCCAAAATCCAAGTTCCATAGCTTTGCGATGCAGATACAACAAGTCATCTTTACGCATTTTCAGTTTGACCTGTACCAATTCATCGTTTTTATTTAAGTATTGATAGTCCGATGTTTTTGAATCATATATATTGTACATCTCACCTGGATAACCATAGCTAAGTTCTATCGACTCAAAATCAGAAAACCGAAAAGGGGCGTTTCTAATCATAGATGAATAATAGATATAACAATAAATAGCAAATGGGACTACTATACATATTCCCAAAAATATCCTCTTTGATTTATTACTCATTCTTATTTCTTATTAATCTGGTGCAAAAATACATTATTATTTTAACATGCTAATTGCATCCTTCAATATTTAATTTGTCCTCCAAACTTAAAATATTTATGGTACCATTGTTCCTTGAGATTGGATATAATCACCCCTTTACTTGTTGAGACGTGAACAAATTTACCGTTATGTAGATACATGCCAACATGATCGATATTCCTCCCTCCGAAAGAGAAAAACACTAGATCCCCTTCACTCAATTGCCGCTCCTTTTTT
>DXEZ01000181.1 GCA_019114715.1 Candidatus Sphingobacterium stercoripullorum
GTTGCGGGAACCGCGCTGCCTAATCTTGGAGCTGAAATTCGCTATACATGGGTAGGCCCCGGCACTTTTACTCAAAGCGGAGGTCCTGACATCGTTGTGCCTTCTGGCTATATGGGAGTACTTTCGTGGGATGGTTCTGAATGGAGCTTATCGCAGTCGGCGGAGTTGCCGATGCCTATCATAGATAGTACGGACACAATATTAGAGGAAAGCGATAAATTAACCACTGAAAAAGCTATTAAAAACTACACTATACCCAAGTATTCAAAAAGATCTTTGCCATTTGGATATGGTTTTACTGAATCCGACAGACCCGATGCTCCCGAGATTAAAGCACCTGAAATAGTAGATTCATTAGGAAACTTAATCACTAATAATAATAGTGGTTTTTCGTTTTTACCAGATTTTGATAGGCCAGATATTCACGGAACGGTAATTATTGATGCCAATGGAAATGTAGTTAAAAAGGATTTATTTTCCAACGTTTCAGTAGGGGCGGATGGAGGTAAATCGATGACGGATTTATTCTACCAACCAAGCAATGCAACCGACTATAACATTTGTGGCGATAACTTTGGTGAATATTCGGAATTGATAGGCATGTGGGATGAGTTTTTAAGAGAGAGCGAATACGTGACTAAATCTAAAATAGGTGAAAGTTCTGAAACAGGTAAAAGCATTTATAGATACGATTTTAATTCTCAAACAGCATCAAAGAAAGTTTTGGTTTTCGCAGGTACGCACGCAAGCGAAGCTCATACTGTTATGATGACTTACAACTTCTTTAGAGATTTGATGTTTAATTTCGATAAGAATGAGGGATTGAGATGGGTTAGGCAAAATGTTCATTTTGTTGTTGTGCCTTTGGTTTCACCCGATTCTTGGGGGGTGTACAGCGAGAGGAAAAGGCGTGTTTGGGAAACCGATCCATTTCCAGCAACATGGACAAAAACAGGCAATGATTGTGTGATTGAGTTTGATATATCTGATTTTCCCACAAACAACCCAAATGTATCTGCAAATGATTATTTTTCAAATCAAGGGATAGTCAATAAAACTTATTTAACTATTCGCAATTCTGGTAGCGTGGATTTGCCCGATTATTCGTATTTAATCACCGAAAGCATAAGCGGACAAAGCGTTAAAGTGTTAGTTCCTAGCAATACTAACAACGGTAATGGAACGTGTGAGATATATGTTAGTACAGATCCAAATAGGAATATGCAGGTTCAAGGCAGGTGGGGAGATTATACATCTAGCAGTAACATTGTGGCAATAGGTGAAGATATCCCTACTTCTTTTGATAACAAAGGAACTAAGCCATTTTCTTTAGGTGAAATGAAAGCAGTAAAAGAGCTTATAGACTATAACGATGATGCGGTTTACGCACTAGATTTACATACTGGGGCAGGGGTATATAACTTTAGGTATGACGGCGAGGAAAGTAAAAATTTTATTGACGAAATGAATTCGTTTTTTGAGCTTTACACCGACCAAATTAATACAGAAGAGAGTTCTGGTTTAGATAAGCCTGGCACAATAGCAACGTACGGAGTTTACGAAAAAGGAATGAATGCCTTTACAGCGGAATGGCAAGTTGGTTGCAACATAACGGCAGAACGGATGGAGGAAATGCAAAGGTGGATGGGCAACTTAATAATACAAGGTAGTAACTATTTTAATTAGATATATAATGGCACTTATTTTACAAACTAAAGAAAATATAGGCGGAAGCGAAAAGCTATACCGTGATGCATTAGTGGCTGATGGCACTTTACTTTTGGTTGATTTTTCAAACCGAGGTACACTCCATGGATATTCAGTAGCAAAAGGATTCCCAGTTAGAGACTTGGCTCGAGAAAGCTCAGAGGTATTAGGTATTAAAAACAGCACTCGGTTTAATTACGAAGATAGCACTCATTTATCGGAAGGATTAGGCCTTTGGTGCGGAGATTGGGGTAGTTCGGGGTATAACGATGGAGATCCTTATGGAGTAGACTTCGGTAAAGATTTAATGGAATATATCGTGGCGAACAAAGAGCATGAGTTCTTAATAACTGTTTGGGTTAGAGTTCCTAGCTTAACAGGGTTCTCAGGGGGTAGGGTAATAGCTTCAATGGGAGATGTAGGAGGTAGTGGAATTAATTTAAACATAACGAATCAGGGTATTCCAAATTTGTTTTTTGGGGGTATTGAAGGCCGATTCGCTACTATAGATCCCACAACCGATGTGCTGCAGAGGTCTATACATTATAGAGGAACATCTAATACTATGAGAAATTTTACAAACGGTGAATTCGGGAGAGAAACTTTAACAAACCCTAATTTTGAGGGGGATTATAGCAATCTGGTGTTAGGCAGGAACACGGGTAATCCTAGTGTTTATATGTATAGAATTCTTGTAGAGGATTTAACAGTAAGCGGTAGAGTCGCAGACACGGTTGTTAAAGACGACTGGGATTATAATAACGGTACGGGCAAGTACGGTTATATGGAGAAAAGACCGTTTATAGATCAAGCTTAATTTTACTCGGGATCGTGAATAAAATAATCATAACAGCTGGTCACCACAACGCGGATAGCGGAGCGGTGGCCAACGGCTTTAAGGAAAGCGAGGAAGCGATAAAGGACCGCAACGAACTGGTAAAAGCCGTTCATTTCATTAGTCCAAGCACGCAAGTAATAATTGACGATGATAACGATAATCTTGCGACTGTTATACGTAAGATAAATGCGGTAGGCACTCCTAAAGACTTATTACTTGACATTCATTACAATAGCGCAAGCGTAATCGCTACAGGCGTGGAAGCTTTTATAAATGGTAAAGACGATCCAGAGAATAGGAGAATAGCGGGTAGGCTGGTTGAGCTATCTAGCAAGATGCTGAATATACCCAATAGAGGTGTAAAACTCGAAAGCAGCAGCCAGCACCCTAGACTTGGAATACTGCATACAGTTGTACGTAGGTCAATATTGCTCGAGCGTGGGTTTATCAATAATCCAGGTGACATGAAGAGTATTGAAAAGCTTAGGTGGGAGTGGGCGTTAGGTACGGCTAACATTTTAATACAGGAATTAACTAAATTACGATGAATGTAAATAAATATACGGTTGCTCAATGGGTAAA
>DXEZ01000182.1 GCA_019114715.1 Candidatus Sphingobacterium stercoripullorum
AGTACGTAAAGGCACCAATCTCCGTATTCGCGTCAAACTTACTTTAAAGGAAATAGCAGAAGGCGTTGAGAAGAAAATCAAAGTCAATAAACTCGTTTCTTGTAGTACCTGCTCGGGAAGTGGTGCTAAAGACAACTCGTCTTACCACAACTGTAGAACATGTGGTGGTAGTGGATCTGTGACGCGCGTTACTAACACTATTTTAGGGCAAATGCAAACCACCAGCACCTGTCCTTCCTGTAATGGAGAAGGGGTAGAAATTACTGCCAAATGTCCTTCTTGCGGTGGAGATGGATTGGTTCGCGAAGACGAAACCATTGCTATCAACATTCCAGCAGGAGTCAGTGAGGGAATGCAGCTTTCCATGAGTGGCAAGGGTAATGCCGCCCCTAGGGGAGGTATCCCTGGAGATTTAATCATCTTAATTGATGAGATCCCGCACGAAACTCTAAAAAGAGACGGAAACAACGTTATTTACGATTTATATATCAGCTTCCCACAAGCAGCTTTAGGTACCTCGGTAGAAGTTCCAACGATTGATGGGAAAGCAAAAATTAAAATTGATGCCGGAACGCAAAGCGGTAAGATTCTACGTCTTAGAAACAAAGGTATTCCAGAGGTAAACTCTTACCACAAAGGAGACCAGCTTATCTACGTGAACGTATGGACACCAAAATCGCTCACGCCGGAGGAAAAAACTCTTATGGAGCAACTCGATACAGCGAGTAATTTCACACCAAAACCAGGTAAAGGAGAAAAGTCATTCTTTGAAAGAATAAAAGAATATTTCGAATAATATATTTAAGTGTATTATAACTGGTAAACCAGAGGTTGCTATTAAGGCCTCTGGTTTTATTTTTTTCTATAAAAACCTACTGAGGTAAACCTGTCCGAATTCATGGAATAAAGATGTTTCTGGGGGTGTTTCAAATAGCCCATACACCACCGATCCTGCTCCAGTCATAGAAGCATATAAAGCACCTGCATCGTATAAAGATTGTTTGATTTCCCCGATCTTTGGGAACCTAGGCGTCAAGGCTATTTCAAAATCATTACTAATAGCTTCTCGCCACTCCTCTAGAGGTCTTTTAAGATCGTACTCTAGACTTCTAGATTCTTGATCCAATCGTAGAGCTTGGTAAGCTTCACGAGTTGAGATAGCGAACTCAGGCTTCACTAACACTAACGTATAGGCTTTTAAGTCTAAAGGAAAAGGCGAAAGGTCCACCCCACGTCCTCTGGCCAATTGCGGCTGATTGTCGATAAAAAACGGACAATCAGAGCCTAACTGGCTAGCGTATTTTTTTAGCGTATCGCCCTTTAATCCTAAGCCAAAAAGATCGGACAAGCCCTGGAGCATAAAACTAGCATTGGAAGAACCTCCTGCAAGCCCAGCACCCGACGGGATATTCTTAATAAGATAGCTATCTACTGGACCTATTTGCGGATAATCCTCTCTAAGTAGGTCTACAGCTTTAATGCATAAATTATCTGCATCAGGCAGTTCCATGCCCCAAACCTTAAAGCGGTCACCAGCAGTGCTGTGGTGAAGTTCTAGAACATCGTATAGCGCAATTGGCACTATCAGGCTCTCTATATTGTGGTATCCATCTGGCCGTTTATCCATCACATAAAGGCCGATGTTTATTTTTGCATTTGAGAAGATTACCATGATGCAAAATAAGCTTATTTTACAGAAAAAGAAAGACTATAAAATCAAATTATTCTTTCCAAAATAGCCTTACCACTAAATACGTTTTAAGCCCCTCTAACAACTACAGTCTCTTGGACCTATTTAGGGACAAAGACTGTTAACTCTGAGAGCTAACAACGGGATAAAATGTGTCCAATTATAAAAAACTAGCTCCACAAAAACCAGGGAATCAAATAAGCAATTATCGCAAAGCCTAGCGTATAATACACCAACACTCGCTTATATTTAGCACTGGCTTGAATGGTACTTTTCACTTGCTTGTAACCTATAGTGATAAGCACAGCAGCTATAATCATTCCTACTGGATGCTCCGCCATATAAAAACGAGATATAGCATGTTTCATAGACTCCCCAGAGAAGCTATTTATCCCTAATGGAGATAAGAAATAAAGCACTACCCCCACAAGAATCTGCAGATGAACAACAATTAATCCTATTAACGATAAGACTTTTGAAGCCCTTCCGAAGGGTTTTTTTAAGTATAAATTGGACAAGCAGACTAAGAATAATAACTAACAATAGGAATAAAACCAGCATCCCTATTTGGTTATGTGAATTTTTTAAAAATATATACATCTCGAATTCAGTTTACTATTTAACAATGAATTTCCCCTTCATAATAGAGTAATGCCCCGGAAAAGAACAAATGAAATTATAAGTACCAACATCAGGCGCGCTAAAAACAATTTCAGTTGATTCCCCTCCCCCCAGCATCTTTGTAAAAGCTAAAGTTAGTTCGGGGTCATCAATGATATATTCTTTCTCTCTCAGAGCCCTTTTGGCATAATCTGCAATCGAAATCGAATTACTCAATAAAACAAAGTTATGCCCCATAGAAGCAATTGGCATCGTTCCTGTGTGAACCAACTTCAAGACAACAGCCTGCCCAGCGTACACCACAATTTCTTCTTTATCGAACTGCATCTTATCATTAGACTCAAGGGTTATATGTACAGTATCTAACCCAGAATGGTTTTCCTCCTGCATGACGCTATCCTCTTCATAACTTTGCTGAGAACCGTTACCGCAAGAATGCATGGAAGCTAACAAGAGCCCTCCTAAAATTAGCCCCATTAAATAGTTGCATTTTTCAATTATCTTCATTTTTTAAAACTTTAGGTAAAGTTAAATCGAAAAACAATTAAAAAACAGACCTAAAAAGGGTATTTATAGGACTAATCAATCATCACCTGGTAATTCCGAGGAGAAATTCCAGCATGCTTTTTGAAATACCTATTAAAATACGAGGGGTCTTCAAACCCTAAAGCTAGCGCAACCTCCTGAATAGCTAATGTAGTTTGTCCCAACAAAACTTTAGCCTCTAGTATGCAAACCTCATCAATAAGATGAGATGCGGACTTACCAGTCTCTGTTTTTACCACCTTATTTAAATGATTTGGAGAAATATGGATTAAATCTGCGTAAAAGCTCACGCTTCTGGACTCTTTAAAATACTTACTTACAAGCTGCTGAAAGCGTAGCAATATAGGGTTCTCCCTACTTACTTGAGGCTTTTCACTTAACATGACTGTCGCCTCAGCTAAAAAGGTAGATAGGTACTGCTGAATTAAAAAATAGTTATTGGGCTGCGCATAGGATTCACGATATAAAAACAAGATTCGTCTCAATAGCCCCTCCAAAATCGAAACTTGTTCATTAGAGAGCGATAACACATTCTGGGATAAAACACTGGTATGCCAAAACTTAAGACTTGGATTTCCTTTTAAAAAATCATCCGAAAAATGGCAGTAATATCCTGTTATATTTTCGGTTATATTTTCGGATGTAGTTATGCTGTCTTTAGGGGTGAATAGGAAGCTTTTACTCTCTAACTTAAAGGTGTTCAAGCCAACGGATTTATGCATAGCACCATTTATTACAAGCACGAAATCGTTCACGGTTTTTTTATGCAAAGGGAGCGGCTTTTTCAGTTGAACTTCATCCTCTAAAAAGGAATGGATAAAAAACTCATCTATACGCGCATTATTAAGTATACTCTTTTGCTTATTTTCTATGAAAGCTTCTCTAAATAACTTCGGCTCTAAAAGTGGAATATCTTTTTTATTCACCATGTTTTCTTAAGACTTCATCCAATTAAACTATCCTATAAACTCGGTATCTTAACTGCAAATATACCCTACTTTTATTTATTCTTTGCGGTATACTGGTAAGACCTCTATAAAAAGCATGGTAAATGTCTTTCTACTGCATGTAAAACAAAAAAGGCATTGAAGGTTTCTTTCCTCCAATGCCTGTCTTGTGTGCTTTATGTTTTTATTAATTTTCCTTTTTATCGGGATGTAAAATAAACTGGAATAGCTTATCTTCATCTAAGTACTTCTTAGCAACATCTTTGATGGTTTCTGGAGTTACCCCCCTTACACGATCCAGGTAGTTTAAGAATTTCGTAGGATCCTCTCCCATACGGAGTGCAGAAGTAATATTATTCAACCAAAATCCATTTTCTTCTTGCTGAACTTGGAATTGACGCTCGCGCTCAATTATAAACTTCTGAACATCCTCGGCATTCGGACCTTCCGTTTTCACTCTATTGATTTCCTTTTTGGTAAGCTCAATTAGCTTATCCACTTTTTCAGGTGAAGTACCAAAACCAATATTGAGGCTCAATCTCGGCTTAGGCTCTTTGGAGTATGAACCTTGTGCTCCTACACCATAAACACCGCCTTCTTCCTCACGTAGGATCTCAATAAGTTTAATAGATAGCACGCTCGATAAAGCGCTCACGTTAATATTATTCTTATCGTTATAATCGTAATCGGTATAATAAGCGAGGTTCACATTGACCTTTTCTTCTTTACCTTTATATACGTCTTTATTAAATCCTTTATTTGGCTCGTAAAGACCTAAATCACGAGGCTCGTCTTTTCTATCAACAGTAGGAAGTGCTGCAAGATACTGCTCCAATAGAGGCTTGATCTCTTCCTCGTCGAAAGAACCTACAATAACAAAGGTGAAGTCCGAAGCATCCGCAAAACGCTCTTTAAAAATTTCAAAGGCACGATCTTTATTGATTTGATCAACCTTCTCCAGTGACATTGGAGTACGTCTAATCGAATTATTATAAAGGGCCTCGGTAATTTCTTTACCAAATACATATTGCGGGTTGTTTCCTTGATTCGCTAAGTTACTGCGAGTAGAGGTGATGAAGCTTTGGAAGACATCGTCCTCGATCCTTGGCTCTGTAAAGTAACCGTAGATCATCTCAAAAGCAGTCTCTAATCCGTCTTTATCGCTATACCCGCTTAGGCTTTCATAACGCTCAGAAATACTTGGCGACACGTTCACTCTTTTGTCTGCTAAGTACTTTTTAATTTCCACATTATTATACTGCCCTAAACCGCTGGAGTTTATTAATGAAGCAGCATTGGAAGCCGAAAGGTAATCCTCATCGCTATAGAGCGAAGTACCACCTGGGCTAAAAGCAGAAATTACAATTTCATTGTTCTTATAGGTCGTAGGCTTGAGGTAGACCTTCACGCCGTTACTCAGAACGATTTCCGAAGTTTCAATACCGTCAATTTTACTTTCCTTCACTATTTTTCCTGCAACAGGCTGCGAGGCTAGCAGCGGAAGATCCGAAACATTATCCTCATATGCTGTTAACTGCTCTTTTTGGATTTCAGACACCCAAGCTAAAACCTCTTCCTCTTTAGGCATCTTATCTTTATCCCCCTCAGGACCTAAGAATAAGATATCTCTATTTTCATCTACGAAACTACTTAGGAAGGCTTTCTCCACCTCTTCTAAAGTGATGGTCGGAAGCAGCTGATTCATCAGCTCATACCTGTACTCATTACTTAGCGCTGGAGCGTCTTTCAAAAAGTGATTCAAATAGGAGTTCACGTAAGCATCCGATTTTTTCTTATCTCTTTCGATGTAGGAAGTCTCGTTACTCTTTCTCATGCTTGCTATCGTGCGGTTCAGCTCACTCTCGGAAAACCCGAATTGCCTTACACGCTCAAGCTCCGTATAAATGGCTCTAAAGCCCTCCTCTATTGCTCCTGGTTTTGCAGCAAAGAACACAGAGAAGTTATCTAGGTTCGCTAGGAACCTACCCATTTCTACACCTCCACCTATAAACGGCGGATTGGAACTTTGCGATAATTCAGAAATACGGCTATTGATCATGCTAGTTAACACCGACTCGATTAACGACTGGCGGTACTGACCAACAGTAGTTACCTTTTCATTGGGCATTTTTATAATAATCTGACCAATAGTCTGAGGCATCTCCTCATCGGTGACCACCATATACTGATTTTCACCTTTCAGGTCCACCTTATATTCTGAGCGGACAGGAGGATTTTCAGGCATGCGCATATCCGAGAAAAGGCGTTCAA
>DXEZ01000183.1 GCA_019114715.1 Candidatus Sphingobacterium stercoripullorum
CTTATTATACGATGGAAAAGTTCGCTTGGGACGAGAGGATGGTAGGTATATCTTTGGGCTTTATCGGCGTGCTACTTCTAATTGTTCAAGCGGGATTGCTGCGGCTGATCATCCCTAGGCTGGGGGCCCTAAGGACCATTCTTCTGGGAATCACTGCCCTTTGCTTTGCTTTTCCAATTATAGGATTTGCGGGGCAGTCCTGGGTGCTGTTTTTGGCCAGTATCCCCTACGTATTTGGAGGAATAGCTAGCCCCACGCTGCAAAGCGAGGTATCTAACCACACGCCCATTAGTGAGCAGGGACAACTCCAAGGAGGGGTGGCGAGTATTATAAGCCTGACCTCCATTATTGGCCCTCCAATGATGAGTAGCCTTTTTGCACACTTCACTAAAGTGGGCGCCGCAGTTTATTTCCCTGGCGCACCGTTTTTACTAGCTAGTAGCCTAGCAGTCCTAGCACTAATTGTAGTATTCTTTTACTTTAAAGCGAGCAATAAAACAGCAAATGCCTCTTAGTGGATGGCTAAAAGGCATGGCATATTCTAAAAAAATATTATGAGCTTACTAATTAAGGATTACTAGGATTTCCAGTTTTCATCCCTCCAGCTTATTGTCCTTTTGAATTAGACATACCGCAAAAGCTGTCACCCCCTCTTCCCTACCTACAAACCCCATAGTTTCGCTCGTAGTGGCTTTTATGGACACGTCCTCTACTTCTAATTTGCAGGCCTTGGCAATTTTCTCTTTCATAGCTGGAATAAAGGGCTTTATTTTTGGAGCTTCCAAACATAGCGAGGCATCGATATTTCCTATTTGCCACCCTTTTTCAGTAAGCAGCTCCCTAACATGCTCTAAAAGCACTAAAGAGTTTACCCCTTTCCACTTAGGGTCGGTATTTGGAAAATGATACCCTATATCTTCTAAATTTGCTGCTCCTAATAATGCATCACAAATAGCATGGGTAAGCACATCTGCATCCGAATGACCAAATGCACCAGCGTGGTGCTCTAGATCTACTCCACCTACAATGAAGGGATGTCCTTCAGCTATTTGATGGACATCATAACCAAAACCTACTTTAATTTTCATAAGCCAAAATTAATAATTAATTACCAGCAATGAAAGCTATTGCCTCAGGTCTAAAGTACCCTAACAACAAATAGCTGCTAAGAGGGACCTCAGCAGCTATTTAAACAACAACCTAGGCAGATGATCTATTATTTACTTTCTTCTTTTAAGCTCACTTCTTGATGGTTTATCACAACAACTTCTTGCTGCGCTTTAGTGTCTTCTACTGCAGTCTGCTCATTGAGTAATTTCTCTCCTAAAATCGGAGCAATTACTAGCCCGACCAAGCAGGTGAGTTTTATTAAAATATTCATCGATGGCCCCGAAGTATCCTTGAAGGGATCACCAACGGTGTCTCCCGTTACCGCAGCCTTATGCGACTCGGAACCTTTGTACATCATCTCTCCATCTATCTCTACGCCTGCTTCGAAGGACTTCTTAGCGTTATCCCAAGCTCCACCCGCATTGTTCTGAAAGATAGCCCACATCACGCCCGATACAGTCACACCTGCCATATACGCTCCCAGAGACTCAGCCCCCATAATAAAGCCTACTAGTAAAGGCGTAATAATCGCCATGGCACCAGGAAGCAGCATTTCTCTTAGCGCCGCTTGCGTGGATATATCTACGCATCGCTTGTAATCGGGCTTTGCAGTTCCCTCTAAGATTCCTGGAATTTCCCGGAATTGCCTCCGCACCTCATTGACCATTTGCATGGCTGCCTTACCTACAGATTGCATGGCTAATGCAGAGAACACTACCGGTACCATTCCACCTATAAACAAGGCAGCTAGGACATCGGCCTTAAAAATGTTAATCCCATCGATTCCCGTAAAGGTAACATAGGCGGCAAATAAAGCTAGTGCAGTAAGTGCAGCTGAAGCAATAGCAAAGCCTTTACCAACTGCTGCTGTAGTGTTTCCTACAGAATCGAGTATATCAGTGCGCTCGCGTACTTCATCAGGTAGGCCACTCATTTCTGCAACACCTCCGGCGTTATCGGCAATAGGTCCAAAGGCATCGATTGCCAACTGCATAGCGGTAGTAGCCATCATGGCTGAGGCCGCAATCGCTACCCCATAGAAACCTGCTAAGGTGTACGATCCCCAAATCGCTGCAGCAAACAAAAGCACCGAGCTAAATGTTGATAGCATCCCTATAGAAAGTCCAGCAATAATGTTTGTCGCGGCTCCAGTCGAGGAGTTCTTAATGATCCTCATTACCGGCTTATTACCTGTTCCGGTATAATATTCAGTGATATAAGAAATTATTCCTCCTACAGCCAACCCAACGATCGTTGCATAGAACACCCTGCTACTATCAATCACCTGATAACCTTGTGCAAAGAACTTCATATTGAGCTGCTCTGGTAACATATAAGGTATTAAAAAGAAGCTAGCCACAATGGTTAATACAATCGCCGTCCAGTTCCCTTTATTTAAAGCTTTTTGTACTTTCTGCTCAGTAGCGTCATTGTTGGTTATGCGCACTAAAAAAGATCCGATAATCGAGGAGATGATACCCACGCCTGCTATTACTAGTGGCAATAGTATAGGCCCTAAGCCATTAAAAGCATCGGTATATACCTGACCACTAGCCTCTGAAATATCTTTTATAATGTAGTTTCCTAGCACCATGGATGCTAAGACCGTCGCCACGTAGGATCCAAATAAGTCTGCTCCCATACCAGCTACATCACCCACATTATCCCCCACGTTATCGGCTATGGTTGCTGGGTTCCTAGGGTCATCCTCAGGAATACCTGCTTCCACCTTCCCCACCAAATCGGCTCCCACGTCAGCCGCCTTGGTATAAATACCACCACCTACACGTGCAAATAAGGCGATGCATTCAGCTCCCAAGGAGAATCCTGCCAGCGCTTCGAGCACAACGGTCATTTCTTGATAAAAATCCCCTCTACCGGTAATAAATTGTCCAACAAAAAAGATAAAAAATAAGCTAAGGCCCAATACCGCTAATCCGGCTACCCCTAGGCCCATAACTGTTCCCCCAGAAAAAGAAACCTTCAATGCCTTCGGAAGACTTGTTTTAGCGGCTTCGGCGGTCCGCACATTGGCCGCGGTGGCGATGCGCATACCTATGTTCCCTGCAAAAGCAGAGAATACAGCTCCAAATACAAATGCAATGACTATCATCCAGTGGGTGGTATCCACTATTTGAGAGACAAAATACAATGCTGCAGCTGCAACGACAACAAAAATCAATAAAATTCTATACTCCGCATTCAAGAACGCTAGAGCACCTTCTTGGATACTTTTAGAGATGCTTTGCATGCGCTCATCCCCGGTTGGTTGCTTTTTAATCCAAGAGGATTTCACAGCCATATACAACAAGCCTACCAAGGCTAATACGGCTGGTAAATAGATTATCATCTTTTCCATAAACTCTGATTAATTTAGATTTACATTCTTTAAAGCTATTAAAAAAAGAATAGATTAAAAAGTGGAAAAGAAAATATTTAATTTCGTGAATCAATTACTTCACAGATAATTGCAATCGATTTTTAAGAATTCGCTGAATTTTGCTCCTGCTTTCGAATCCTACATAAATCGCAATTTCCGCAGTCCTGGGTAAGCCGCTCTCCGAAATAATTCAAGAGCGCTTTTACCCTACATTGCTTTTCATTAAGATAATCAAAAACAGCACGCAGCTGGGCCTCTTTCTGCTCCTTGCGCCTTTTTTCGGAAGCTCCATCTAAATGCAAAAGATCGGTGTGTATTCTATCCTGCAAAAAAACAACGGTGGGCATACTCGAAGCGGGGATATAATCCAGAACTTCTAGACGGTGGAGCTCATGAAGTCTCTTTTGAATCTCCCTCGGCTCAACCCCTAGTTGCTTAGCCAACATTTTCTCATGCACCACACTATAATGATCGAACACTCCTCCCTCGGCACGTAAAAGTAGCTTAATTAAGGGGTCGTACAATTTATGAGCGACTTGAAAGCTGTAGAGCTCATTGTAATCGATCTCAATACGTACCCTGGAAGGTACAAATACTGCATCGCTGATCTGAAGCAGGGCCTCTCTTTCTAAAACTTTAAGCGAATGGTAGGCCTCCAAAGGATCTATACGGTATTTTTTTGAAAAATCTCTGATATCAAAATCAAAGCTCATCAGCGCACCCGACTCGTATGCAATTTGGTAATAGCTACCTAAAAAATGATAGACCTTCTTGACGAGGTCGATCGCTGGAAATTGTTTTTCGAAGTTGTCCTTTAACAGCTCCACATCCTTATCATTATACAACGTCACGGAATAGGCCTTATTCCCGTCTCTCCCAGCCCTTCCAGCTTGTTGGTAGTAGGTTTCGAGTGAATCGGGGATATACAGATGCACTACGGCTCTAACCGATGCTTTATCGATACCCATGCCAAAAGCATTGGTAGCCACCATCACGCGTATCTCTGAGCGCATCCACTGCTCGAAAAACTGATCTTTCTCCTTCTGGCTGACCCCTGCGTGATAGTAACCTGCAGATATGCCGTGCTGCAGAATAAATAGGGCTACCTCTTGGGCTTCCCTCCTACTGCCTACATAAACGATGCAGGTGCCTTTAGCCCACTCTAAAACGCGTATCAAGCGACTCATCTTATCGCCTTCCTTCAGAGTCATAAAAGCGATGTTTTCGCGAGCAAAACTAGCCTTAAGTACGTGTTTGGTAGTGAAGTTTAGCTTATCTTGGATATCATCGGCTACACGATCAGTGGCCGATGCTGTTAGAGCGATTACCGTAGCATGCGGGTGCATGTCTCTTAGCTCCGTTATATTGAGATAGGAAGGACGGAAATCATAACCCCATTCTGAAATACAGTGTGCCTCATCTACCGCAATAATCCGTACATTCATATGGGCAATTTTCTCTCTAGCCCAAGGGGATTGCAAGCGCTCTGGCGAAAGGTATAGAAACTTAATATTTCCGTATAGGCAATTATCTAAAGCTATATCGACCTCCCTTTTACTCATCCCCGAGTGAAGGACTTCTACTGGAATCTTCTTTTTCTTTAAACTGCTAACCTGATCTTGCATTAGAGCAATCAGTGGAGAGACTACTATGCATACGCCCTCCATTTGTAGCGCAGGCACCTGAAAACACACAGACTTGCCACCACCGGTCGGGAGTAAAGCGAGTGTATCTTGCTTCTTTAAAACAGAATCAATGATCTCCTTTTGCAGGGGACGAAAAGAATCATACCCCCAGAACTCCTTTAAAACACCTAGACTCTTGTCCTGCATTGCATCTCTTTTGAATTCCGCCTACTAGTTATAGAAGTTTCGAGTTAGAGTAACCCTTTTGAATTCGCACCAATATCCCTTGATTGAACAGTTTCCCAGTAGAAGACTCTACCATTAAGTTTTTAACATACACTTGCCCATCAAGCGGATATAACTCCTGAACGAGGCTCGCGACCGAATCTTTAGTAATCCCGTGAGCATAGACATTTAAAATCAAGAAATGCCTACTGGGATCTAGAATCGTAAAGACAGCTTCCAGCAGTTCGGGAAGCTTGGCCTCGAGCTTCCACCTCTCTCCTTTAGGGCCGTAACCAAAAGCTGGAGGGTCCATAATTACACCTTGGTAAAGCCTCCCTCTTTTAGCCTCTCTTTTGGCATATTTAAGAGCATCCTCCACAATCCAGCGAATATCGCTTAACTGGGAGAGCTGCTGATTTTCATTGGCCCAGGTTACCACCTGGCGTATAGAATCCACATGAGTAACACTTGCGCCCGTTGCTCTAGCAGCCAGCGAAGCCGCCCCAGTGTAGGCAAAAAGATTTAAAAACTTCCCAGGTCCCTCTTTATCGCACTGCGACAAAGAGTCCATAATATACCGCCAGTTTAACGACTGCTCCGGGAACACACCAACATGCTTAAAAGCAGTCATCGCTAGCTTCAGCTTAAAACTCCTACCATTATGCATAAAATGCATAGACCAATCCTTTGGAATCTCTCCTCTTAAAACCTTCCACTTCCCTGAGCTACTGGAATGCTCAATGAACTTCAAATGGGCCATCTTCTCCCACTCTCCCCTAGAGAGACTCGGTCTCCCCTTTGCTAGAGGCTCAGGCCGGATGGTCACAACCGTTGAAAACCTCTCAAGCTTCTCTCCATCGCCAAAATCTATCAGCTCGTAATCTTCCCATCTTGGAACTAAAAAGTCTTCCATTTTAATCGCTTTGTGAATTTCGCCTGTTTTTCTTTTCTATCTCTTTTGCTGCTTGCATAAGTGGGCTTGCAAAGACAAAGTCATTTAGTGCCTCGGCTTCGCTTTGTAAAATCTCTTTATTTGCGCCTTCCCAATATTTCTCGCCGCCATATAAAAATAGCACATAGTCTCCAATACCCATAACCGAGTTCATATCGTGGGTAACCACAACTGTCGTACACTTGTACTCATCAGTCAGCTCTTTAATGAGCTCATCGATTAATATAGAAGTGGCAGGGTCTAATCCCGAGTTGGGCTCATCGCAAAACAAATATTTTGGGCTCATACTTATGGCACGAGCAATACCGACCCTTTTTTTCATTCCTCCGGAGAGCTCACTTGGATAAAGCCTATTGGTATTCTTCAAATTCACGCGGTCCAAGCAAAAGTTCGCGCGATCTCTTTTTTCAGACATGCTCATATCGGTAAACATATCTAGAGTAAAGATAATATTCTCCTCCACGGTCATCGAGTCAAATAAGGCCGAATTTTGAAAAAGCATACCTATATCCTTGCGGATGGGAATGCGGTGTTCAAAATCCATGGATGTAAAATCCTCTTCATCAAAAAACACTTTCCCTTCATTGGGTTCATGTAAGCCGACCATGCATTTTAGCAGCGTACTTTTACCCGATCCCGATCCTCCAATGATTAAGCTCACTTTGCCCGGTTCGAAGTCTGCAGAAATACCTTTCAAAACTTCATTCGATCCAAAGGACTTATGTATATTTTCTATTTTTATCATTCTTTTATAACATTAAAGCGGTAATCATATAGTCCATTGCTAAAATAGAAATACATCCTACAACCACGGCCTTGGTACTGGCCTGCCCCACTTCGAGTGCTCCACCTCGTACATAGAACCCTTTATAAGCGGGCACTGTAGTAATAATAAAGCCAAAGAAAAATGCCTTGACCATCGCCACGGACACCGTAAAACCGTTGAAGTTGTCTTGAATACCTAGGATATAGTCATTCGGGCTCACTGCACCCGATAAAGATCCCCCCATAAGACCACCAAATAAAGCACAAAATATAGCTATCGTAACCAGCAGGGGCATCATGGTGACTCCTGCAATAACTTTAGGCAGGATCAAATACCCAGGAGCGTTAATACCCATAATTTCTAGGGCATCGATTTGCTCAGTCACCCGCATGGACCCAATTTGAGAAGATATAGAAGAGCCAACTTTCCCCATCAATACCAAAGCAGAAATCGTTGGTCCTAACTCCAAAATATTTGAATCTCGGTTGATTTGACCAATCACTGAAGTGGGAATCAGGTCAGAAACGAGCTGGAATGCAATCTGCATAGTCATTACCGCACCAATAAAGGTGGAAATAATGACTATTAAACTTAGGGAGCCCACCCCAATATCATTCATCTCATGAAAGATCTCCTTTCTATACATGCTCCATTTCTCGGGCTTTTTAAATACTTTCTTTAGCAAAAGAAAATATTCTCCTAAGTGGTAAAAAAACATATGCTTTCTCTTAAATATATATAAATTGCCAATCCCTATAAACTACAATTAAGAATAGTAATTTTACTCTACCATGCTTATTATTTAGTAGAGATGCCTTAAATTTAAACATTTGCCCACAAATCAGCTACTTTTAATTTATAATTCCAATATTCGTAGATAGGAAATAATAAAAAAGTAATTATTTAGCTAACTTTGCACACAGTACAATGAAGCAAAATACAATTCTTAGAGGAAGATTCTGCAATTCTTTGAGAGAACACAGCAGATGGCAGACCCGCGCGGTGCAGGTTGGTGGTATTGGTATTGGAGGAGATAATCCAATAAGAATACAGAGTATGACGACTATAGACACTATGGACACCGCTGGTTCCGTAGAACAGACCATCCGCATGATTGAGTCAGGTTGTGAGATAGTACGTATTACTGCCCCTAGTATTCGTGAGGCTGAAAATCTACAGAACATCAAAGATGAGCTGAGAAAAAGAGGCTACCAAGTCCCCCTAGTTGCTGACATTCACTTCACGCCCAATGCTGCAGAAGTAGCCGCTAGAATTGTAGAGAAAGTCCGAGTTAACCCGGGCAACTACGCCGATAAGAAACGTTTTCAACAAATA
>DXEZ01000184.1 GCA_019114715.1 Candidatus Sphingobacterium stercoripullorum
GGGGCAGCATTCAACATGAATCGATTGTCCCTAGTAGTCAACGATATGTACTTGTTAGCCTATAATGTACCTAATACTATCTCGTCCAACGTTCTTACTATTGATAAGGTACTGTTGACTTACGACGAATCGGTAGACCGCTCGGACTTAACACCAACCGACCCTCGTTATGATGGCCTGTATAAAAATATTGCAATGGTAGCCAATATCGTATTGATGAATGCGGATGAGGCAAGTGGGGATAAAATGCTCTTGGAACAATTAAAAGCTGAAGCGTATGTACTTCGGGCTTATATGCATTTTCTTTTGGTCAACATGTACGCTAAAGCATACGACCCAGGCACGGCTAGCACTGACGGAGGAATACCCTATGTGACCGATGTTAATTTCGAAGAGGTAAATGTTAAAAAAACTGTAAAAGAAGTATATGATAATATGCTCGCTGATTTAGAAGCGAGTTTCGCCTTAAACTCCTTACCCGACAAACCTAAAAACAGCATGCGTATAGGCAAACCTTTTGCTTATGCGTTAAAAGCAAAGGTTTTAATGTCTATGCGTGACTATGTAGGTGCTCTCTCCGCTGCGAATGAAGCGTTAAAATATAACAGCACTCTGGAGGATCATAGGTCTTTACTTTCGGAGCCTGTGCTCGAAAACAGGGTGTTAACAAGAGATGGTTTACAGGCAGAGGATAATCTTTTTTATGCATTTTCCAATAGTTTTGATCCCTCGTTGGTTACTCCTACTTATGAGATTTTGAGTAACTATTATGAGCCAGGAAATATAATCAAGGATCATACTACTGTCTATGACTATCAGATGGGACCGATATATGTAGGGCTTCCAGATATTCCAGCTTGGATTGCAATAGGTTATGAAGGTAACAGCGGAGGGATGACGGTTTCCGACTTGGTAATGATGAAAGCAGAATGTCTAATCCGTACAAATAAACTTCAGGACGGAATGGTTGAAATCGAAAAAATTCGAATACGTCGTCTCCACCCTGATGTATATGTCCCACTCTCTGCAAGTACTGAAGCAGAAGCTATGTTACACCTGAAAAAGGTATCACGTATAGAGTTTCTATATACGTGGAGAAATTTTGTAAATATCAAGCGCTGGAATGCAGAGGGTACTTACGCAGAAACAATTCATAGGACACTCAACGGTCAAACCTATACCTTAGAGCCTAATTCTCCTTTGTATATTTTTCCATTTCCACAAAGCGCAACCCAATTCAACGAGACATTGACACAGAATTATTAATAAATTCAAATAAATTTTCAAGAACGATGAAAACTAGAAACTTTTTAAAATACCTAATGCTTTCTATTGTGGCGTTATTTTCGGCGACAGCAATGTCGCAGACTACAGGAGGGATTTCTGTGGGTGACCCCGCACCAGAAATTAAATATTCAAAATGGATAAAAGGCGAATCATTTGATTCTTTCGATCCCAATAAACTTTATGTTATGGAATTTTGGGCGACTTGGTGTGGTCCATGTAAAATGGCGATGCCGCATTTGACCAAATTACAGCAACAATATAAAGAGCAAGTAACTTTCGTCGGTGTCAATGTTTGGGAAAAAATTCCCCAAGGTTTATCATACGATTCCTCTTTGCCAGAAGTTGAGAAATTTGTAAAAAGCAATGATGCAAATATGGGTTATTCTATAATCTCAGACAATAACGAGCAATATATGAGTAATGAATGGCTACGTGCTGCAGGTCAGAATGGCATACCAGCCACATTTATAATTAAGGATAGCAAAATAATTTGGATGGGACACCCCAATTCTTTGGACTCGATCATTCCACAAGTAATCGATGGAAGCTTTGATATGCAAGCGTTCAAAGAAGAATCAGATAAACGCACGCATAAGGAAAGGGAACAGAGGGAAATGATAATGACTTTGTTTAAACCTATAGAAGAAGCTTTGTCTGTTAAAGACTATAAAAGAGCATTTGAATTGATGGATAAAATGTCTCAAGAAAGGCCAGAGTTTAAATCAACCATGTCGGTTATGAAATTTAAAACGCTTTTGACTAAAGTCGACGAGTTAGAGGCTATTAGGTTCGCCGAGGAAGCCTTATTAAACGAAAGGGCGGGGTCTTATCTCATTCTGGAAGAAGTTTATAAAGTAGAAGGACTTTCTCCTGAAACCTACTTGTGGGCAACCGAAAAAATAGATAATTTTAATGAGATAACCAACCCTGTTATTATAGACGCCTTGGCTACTTGCTATGCGAAGGGAGGCGATTATGCCAATGCTATACGTTATCAAGAACAGGCGGTGGTATTAGCAGAAAAGGCTCTCAGAGAAGAAGAAATGATCGGTACAATCATGGATTATACGGTAGAAGAATATAAAAATAAATTGACAGAATATAAGAAGGTGAAGTGAAGTTTCTGGGTGAATATATATTCAAGAGAGTGACACTATCCCATTATGTGTGTAAACTAAAGAGACTGTAAAACAAACAGTCTTACATGTGATTAGAATAGCTGAATTTAAATAAGCGCATGGAGCAAGACCGACAAACTGTTAGTAGAAGATACCGTATGACACGTTTTGTCCCCATGCGTAACATGGTAGTAGAGACTGTAGAAATAGTGTTTTCTAAAGATAAAGTTAAACATCTGGTGTTTAAAGGTGGTACATCTTTAAGGATCGACCGAATATAGTGGATACTATTCTATTGTATACGTGAAAAAAAGTAGGCTTGGATTTTTAACTCCAAGCCTTACTTATCTAGTTACACTAATTAACTTATTTATTTAATCTGGTTATTTGTTTTCCCAGGATAGTTGTGGCATTCCGTTAACTAAAGTGCTGGACCAAGGCTTCCCTTCGCCCATTTCCCAGCCTAAAACCTGCTGGTAATTATTGACCTCTCCAAGGAAGCTGCTTTGCTTTGTTTCTCCATCATATGGTGAGTTAGCAACTGTAATAGCCCCAATAGTCATGTCTTTTTCTAGAACTACAGTCCCTCCATTATTTAGCTTTACAGTGGAAGAAGCCCAGCAGTTGACGCCTTGAGCTATTTGACCGCCCGCGCTGGCCATATTTGCAGCGATCCTACCAATATTACCGGATTTTTCATTGATAACTTCCGAGTTGAAAGATATTAGTCCCTCAACCGATGAGTCGGTCCATCCGATTACTCCACCAGCCCCCGT
>DXEZ01000185.1 GCA_019114715.1 Candidatus Sphingobacterium stercoripullorum
TCGCTTTGCACCTTCAGCTCATAGGACTCCTTAACTTTAAGAGCTACGGCCTGAAAATCCTCCATACTAAAAGGCTTCAAGAGAAAGTCTATCGCCTGCACGCGGTGCTCACGAATAACATACTGGCTATACGCTGTAACATAGACAACATCGGGCCTGACGGCAAACTGCTGAATGATATTAGAGAGCTCTAGACCATTTAAATCGGGCATCTCAATATCTAAGAAAATACAATCCACATGATGCTCTGAGAGAAACTTCAGGGCATCAGGCGCCGAGCTAAAGGTATCTAGTAGCTCGAGGTAATCGACATGCTGGATGGCCTTTTTTAAGACCTCTAAAGCTAGCGGCTCATCATCTATAGCAATGCAATCTATTATCATAGCAACTTTATCTTTAAGCAAGTGTGATAGCGGTCTCCTAGAACCTCCTGGTTTAGAGTATAATCCTTACCGTAGAGAATATCTAGGCGCCTTAGGGTATTTTCTATGCCTATCCCTTTATCTGAGGAGCTTTTACGCATAGGAAAGTAGTCATTTTCAGTCTTGAGTACAAAGTAGGACCCCTCAAAGCTAGTTCTGATATCTATAATACACTTTTTGCTAGCCGACAGACCGTGCTTAAAACAGTTCTCTATGAAGCTCAATAACAGCATGGGGGCAATCTCGCTCTCTTCATTTTCCGCTGTCAGTGCAAAGGAAAGCGCCACATTATCCCCCAGGCGGTACTGCATTAGCGCCAGGTAACTCCGAATAAAAGCAGTCTCTTCCTTTAAGGGGACCAGTTCCTTCTTATCCTCATTCATCGCATAACGCATCATCTTGGAGAGCTTAAGAATGGCCTTTTGGGATTTTTCTATATCGCTAAACGTGAGCGCGTAGATGGTATTCAAGGTATTAAAAAAGAAGTGCGGATTGATCTGAGCTTTCAAGCTGTCCAGCTCGGCTTTTACTTTTTCCGCTTTTATCTTTCTGCTCTTTTCTTTTTCCAGGCGCCATTTTTTCACAATTTGATTGGTATATCCCACGCCAAAGACGATAGCGGTTAAAAAAAGCAAATAGTAATTCACATAAGACTTATGCTCTTGGGCATCATATTCCCTATCGGGGTATAAGCTCTGGTACACCTTAACCTTCACATCCAGGCTATCTTCGGTCATGCGCATCAAGCTGATAAATAGCGCGCCCACCGCTATAAAGGCCAGCAGGTAATACACGCTTATGCCTTTAGAGCTGACCCTAGGGATTAAAAAGCAGGTATTCAAGTAGTATATCCCTATTAAAGCAAGAAGGAGCACCACGTTATACAAGTGGTAAACCATCGGCAAAGGTCCTGGGTAGAACATGGGAATGGCCACAAAGAGCATCAGCGCAAAGGCCAGCCAGCTCAAGCTATGCATCCAGTAATGCGATATAAAAGGTTTTCTCATGCTTCTTCCAATCTATTAGAACAAATTACCTCAATATTTACGGGATTGTAAAATCACTTCAACGATTAAAAAGCCCCACTCATCGAATAAATTTTAAAAACACCTTTTTTGCGAACATCTTTGCAACAGTCAATAGGAATATTACGCTTCAAGCTAGATACTATATGAAACACCTACTTAGAAATTTGTTCTTCTTCTCAATTACGCTTTTACTAGCAACACCCGTCTTTGGACAAACTACAGGTAAGATCATCGGTATTATTGCTGATGAAAATACAGAAAAGAAACTTGGAAACGTGCACATATTCATAGAAAACACGAAGTACACTACCCGGAGCGATACCCTGGGGCGCTATTCTTTAAGCCTGCCAACGGGAGAATATACAGTAGTGGCCATCCTAGATGGCTACCGCCAGAGCATCCACCACCAGGTTAGGGTGAGCTCGGGGAACGATCACATGCTGAACATCTACCTCTCGCCCCAGGAGAGCTTAAAGGAGGTAAACTTGGATGAAGTAGTCATTGGCCAGAACCAAAATGTCCGGGCTACCGATATGATAACACCCCTATCGGTGCAAAAGTTAACAAGCCAGGAAATCCGCTCCAACCCAGGAGGGAACTTCGATGTTTCTAAAGTGGTGCAATCACTTCCTGGAGTGGGTTTAAGTAATGGCCTAGGCGAGCGGAACGACATCATCATTCGCGGAGGAGCGCCCAATGAGAACGTCTATTACCTGGATGGTATCGAGATACCCGTTTTAAACCACTTTCAAACTCAGGGGAGCTCGGGCGGAGCTCAAGGGATTTTAAACTTGGCTTTTATCGATGAGCTGAAATTATCGAGCTCTGCCTTTGATGCTAGGTATAACGACGCCCTATCCTCCACCTTTGTCATCCGCCAGCGAGAGGGTAACCCGAGTAGGCTGAGCGGAAACCTGCGGGTCAGCATGACCGAGTCAGCTTTAACTCTGGAGGGACCATTATCCTCTAACACTACCTTTTTAGCCTCTGCCAGAAAGTCTTATACGGGAGCGCTCTTTAAGCTGATAGACTTGCCCATTAGGCCTGAGTATTCCGATTTTCAGTACAAGGTAAGCCATAGGTTCAATGCAAAAACCACTCTATCGGCTATAGGCATAGGCGCGCTAGACAACTTCAATTTCGCAGAGCCGAAGAATGCTACGCCCGAGAACCAATACATCTTACGTTCCAACCCTTACATCAAGCAGTGGACCTACACTGGAGGATTTATCTTAAATCGGGAAATTGAAAACGGCTACATGAATTTTGTCCTCAGTAGGAACATGTTCCATACGGATATTGACAAGTACGAGGATCAGCAGAAAGTTGAGGAAAAACGAACCATGCAGGTCGCTTCCAGTGAGATCGAAAATAAGTTCCGCTTTGACATCAGCCAGTTTATCGGCGGCTGGCGTCTAACTGGCGGCGTGTCGCTGCAGCAAGTTAGCTACAGCGGAGATGTGTTTAATAGGATCCGCAATGCCATATACGACAAGGAGGGTAACCTAGAGAGCCCCGAGCAGCACATACAATTTGATAGTAAGATCAGCTTCTGGAAGTACGGTATTTTCGCGCAAGGAGCCAAACGATTTTTCGACGACAAACTACTAGTTTCTGCAGG
>DXEZ01000186.1 GCA_019114715.1 Candidatus Sphingobacterium stercoripullorum
TGACAAGGGAGGTGTTAGTTATGTATCGGCCAGCACATTGGATAACGACCTTAAGCAACATACCTGGCTGGAGAATTCCTCATCCGTTATAGATGACTCTATATCAGTGGAAATTTCAGAAGCAAGCAAAAAAACAAGCCAACCTATGCGGACAATAGTAACCGAAAAAGTTAATAGAAAATAGAAATTAGAGTTTTTTATTGAACTAGAAAATGAATTAAAACATAGAGGGTTATTATGAAGGGGTATCAGACTTTAATCAATAATAGCCAGAGGATAACAGGTGGTATATCTGAGGGCAGCACTATGGTTCTCATAACTTTTAAAGACGGGCAGTTTCGTATTTTATTTAATAGTATGGATGATACTGGTAAGATTTCTCATATATGGTATACTGGTAATTTGACAGTGGGTGATGAGATAAAAATAAAATATCAAGAGATTACCAAAGCGATCAATCCTGTGCAAGTTGTAGACTATAATAATCAGAAATAATTAAATAAAATGGCGCTGGATAAATATTACAGTATGAGAGAAGAATTAATAAATGAAGGAATACTTCAAAAAACGGACAATGAAAAAGGTGATTGATCGTGGCGGATAGCTATACAGCCAAACAGAATTAACCTCCAACAAAAGTAAACTATTCACTTAAAACCACTAAGCTACCGCTTACCTAGCTCGATAAGCTCTAAATTCTCAATCCTATCTCCATTTATTTCAAATCGCATAAGCGTACGCACGGTATGCCAGCCTTGCTTACCTACAGCACCTGGGTTTAGGTGTAATAACTTTAAGTTTTTATCGTATTGCACTTTTACAATATGGGAGTGGCCAGCAATAAATAATGCAGGTGGGTTTGCTTTTAACTCCCGGCTCACTAAAGATGAGTACCTACCTGGATAGCCTCCAATATGCGTTATCCAGACGTCAACTTGCTCACATTGAAACTGCTGATGCTCCGGGCAAAGCTGACGCACGGCCTGATCATCAATATTACCAAATACTGCTTTTAAGGGCTTGAATTTAGATAGTTGTTCAATAATTTCTACGCTACCTATGTCTCCAGCATGCCAAACTTCGTCGCAATCCTGGAAATACTGAAAAACACTAGGATCCAAATAACCATGCGTATCGGATAAAAGACCAATTTTCCTCATATCAAAAAGCTAAAAAGAAAGGGGCTAACAATTCTTTATATTGCCGGCTGTACTGCCCTTTATTTTCGTAAATAATAAACTCTTCCTCCTTAATGTCGTCAACCTGCTGTTTCCCCCATTTTACAATCTTTCTAATAACGGGACTTTCATCAAATGAACGAATCCAGAGCACCTCCTGGCGGAAGAAACCTTCTTTTTTAGCGATCTCCTCTAAAGATGCCGAGATAATTGAGGGAAGCACCAGCTGCAGGCAACCGTGATCTCCTAAAAGACGGGCCGCTTTCTGAAATAACTCTTTGAAAAACAAGATATCACTATGGCGAGCCTGGGATTTTCTTTCATCGTGGTTTTTTAATGAATGCAGGTGATAAGGAGGATTGCTAACCACCCAGTCGTAGGCCTCCCCGTCGACAAGGTCTTGAAAAGAAGACTTAAACACTTCTAAGCGATTGGAGAACCTAGAGGCCTTAAAGTTTTTGGCAGCGACATCCGCAGCTTTTAAATCTATTTCAACTCCATCTATAATTGCATTTGGGAAACGCTGCGCTAACATCAAAGCGATGACTCCGGTGCCAGTACCTATATCTAAAACACGGACGTGTTTATTAGGAAGATGTGCATAAGCGCCTAATAGTACGCCATCGGTATTTATTCGCATGGCACAACCACTCTGATCTACAGAAAACTCTTTGAACCTAAAAACGTCCTTCATCCCCAGCACTTATTTTTTCAGCACCTGCTGAATCTCATCCAGCTTCATCATAGCCTCAATAGGCGTTAAAGCATTTAAGTCCAGATTATTGAGCATATCTCGAATACGCTCTAAAACGGGGTCATCTACGGCAAACATCTGCAGTTGATACGCTTGCTTTTGTATTTTCCGCATATTGTCTTTAATATTTTTCCCACCTGTCCTCTCCTGCTCTAGTCTCTTAAGAATCTCTGAGGATCTTTCCACCAGCTTGGAAGGCATTCCAGCCAGCTTGGCTACATGAATACCAAAGCTATGCTCGGACCCGCCTGGAACTAATTTCCTAAGAAAAATAACTTTGTTGTTGTATTCCTTTACTGAGACGTTGAAGTTCTTCACCCGCGGTAAAAACTCTGTCAATTCATTGAGCTCGTGGTAATGGGTGGCAAATAGAGTTTTGGCTTTGCAAGAAGGGTGTTCGTGTAAGTATTCTACTATGGCCCAGGCAATCGATATCCCGTCATAAGTACTGGTTCCTCTTCCAATCTCATCTAATAAAACTAAACTCCGATCCGATAGGTTGTTCATGATACTCGCCGTCTCATTCATCTCCACCATGAAAGTCGACTCCCCAGAAGACAGGTTATCCGAGGCCCCCACGCGGGTGAATATCTTATCGACGATTCCTATTTGAGCAACTTTTGCCGGAACAAAGCATCCCATTTGAGCCATTAAAACAATGAGGCCAACCTGCCGTAATAATGCCGACTTACCTGCCATATTGGGTCCAGTGATGATTATCACCTGCTGCGAATCATTGTCTAGAAACACATCGTTGGTAATGTAATCTTCCCCCAGTGGCAGGCTCTGCTCAATAACAGGGTGCCTACCACCTTTAATATCGATAACCTTACTGGAGGAAATCTCCGGCTTAGTGTAATAGTTTTTCTCTGCTATATAAGCAAAGTTTAGCAAAACATCGAGCTGAGCAATTAACTGTGCGTTCCTTTGAATAGGCTGTATGTGCATAGTCAGCTCGGATAGGAGCTCCTGGAAAAGCCTAGTTTCTAAAGCTAAGATCTTCTCTTCGGCGCCCAATATTTGCTCTTCATAGTTTTTTAGCTCTTGGGTAATATACCGCTCGGCATTAACTAAAGTTTGTTTTCTGACCCAACTCTCCGGCACTTTATCTTTATGGGTATTGGTGACCTCCAAATAATATCCAAACACATTATTAAAGGCAATCTTCAAAGAGGGTATACCGGTAATCTCTGATTCTCGTTTTTGTATTTCAAGAAGGTTATCCTTCCCACCGAAAGCAATTTTTCGAAGTGCATCGAGCTCCTCATTCACGCCCTCTTTAATCACGCCCCCTTTATTCACATGAACGGGCGGATCTTCTTGAATTTCCTTTTCCAAACGGCTACGAATTTCCAAGCAAGGATTTAGCTGCTGCCCTACCTCTTTTAAAATTTCTGAATCTGTATTTAATAACTGATTTTTAATCTCCTCCACTGCATCCAGTCCCACCTTCAAGCGAGAAAGCTCCCTTGGGTTTGCTTTTAGCAGTCCAATTTTACTAACCAAACGCTCCAAGTCTCCGATTCCTGAAATAGTCTCAATCAGCTCATGGCGCAAGTCGTTGTCCTTATAAAAGTAGTCCACTACTTCGAGCCTCTCTTGGATAAGCTTCTCTTCTTTCAAAGGCATGACCACCCATCTTTTAAGGAGCCTCGCCCCCATGGGCGATGAGGTGTGATCGAGTACCTTTACTAGCGTCAGGGCATCTTCATGAGGAGAACCGATAAGCTCTAGATTTCTTATCGTGAAGCGGTCTAGCCACATGTATCTATCTTCCTCGATTCTTGAAATCTTAGCTATATGAGGAAGGTTGTTGTGGTGGTTCTCATTCAGATAATGCAAAGTTACACCCGCGGCGATAACCCCTACTGTTTGCCTTTCAACGCCAAAGCCTTTCAATGAATTCACCTCGAAGTGTTTCTCCAGGTGTTCTCTCGCATAGTCTCCCGTGTACACCCACTCATCTAAGGTGTAGGTATAATAATGCCTCCCAAATAAGCCCTCAAAATCCATCAGTTGCTTTTTGGGGAGTATCACCTCACTTGGCTTGAAACTTTGAAGTAACTTATCTATATAATCTACAGACCCTTGAGCCAGTAAAAACTCTCCAGTGGAAATATCTAAAAACGATATCCCTATAGTTTTCTTTACAAAAAACACGGAAGCCAGGTAGTTATTAGCCTTTTGCTCTAATATGTTGTCGTTATAGGAAACGCCAGGCGTGACCAGCTCGGTAACACCGCGCTTAACAATCGTTTTGGCTTGCTTAGGGTCTTCTAACTGCTCACAAACGGCGACCCTTTGTCCTGCACGAACTAGTTTCGGCAGGTAGGTTTCCAGAGAGTGGTGTGGAAAGCCCGCTAATGCGGTTTCTGACTCTCTACCATTCCCACGCTTTGTAAGCACAATACCAAGTATTTGTGATGCTTTAATAGCATCTTCACCGAAGGTTTCATAGAAGTCCCCCACTCTAAACAACAAAATAGCTCCTGGATACTGCTGCTTGATGTTGTTATATTGAGCCATTAAAGGCGTTTGCTTTACTGCTTTTGATTTTTCTTTTTTTGCCAATTTATCCCCTCTTTATTCTCGCCTGTAAAAATAAAAAATTAAACAGCAACTCCTCAATAGATTGCTTGCAGAATATTTTTATTCATAAAGCTGGATATTCATTTCCCCCGATTCACTGATATAAGCTCTATACATCCCTTTCGTATTAAAGGGCATGGCTACATTGCCACGGTTATCGAGGGCAATTATCCCCCCATTTCCGCCAAGCTCTCCAATTTGATCGATTACCGCTTGGGAGGCCTCGCTGACATCCTGCTTTAAATATTCCATCCGCCTAGCTACTTGTGAGGCTGCTGCTACTCGAATATAATATTCTCCCCACCCTGTGCAAGAGATTCCCACCTGATTATTTGCATAGGTCCCCGCGCCAATTACGGGAGAGTCGCCAATTCTACCGTAGCGCTTATTGGTCATCCCCCCAGTGGAGGTCCCCGCCGTAATAGTACCACTGCCATCTAAGGCTACGCAGCCTACCGTACCGAACTTCTCATCTGTGGGCTCATCGTGGTCTAAGACGGTTTTATTTTCATCTTTCTCCATAGCTTTAAGAAGTCCATTATACCTTTTTTCAGTGTAAAAATATTCTGGGTCTACTATCTCGAGCCCTACTTGAGTAGCAAACTCTTCGGCTCCTGGACCGCTCAACATCACATGGGGAGATTGCTCCATCACGGCAATTGCTGCTTTAATGGGATTTTTCACGGTCGTCACTCCCGCTACAGCTCCAGCATCTAGGTCACTACCCGTCATCACCGATGCATCCAATTCATTGGTTTTCTGGTGCGTAAAGACCGCTCCTTTTCCTGCATTAAAAAGAGGAGAATCTTCCATAACAACGATGCTCTGCTCCACTGCCTTTAAGCTACTCCCACCCTCGTTAATGATTTTATAACCTGCCTGCAGCGCATCTCGCAGAACTTCGATATAAGCCTGCTCCAAGGAGTCGCTCATATTTTTCTTTAAAATAGTACCAGCACCACCATGGATGACTAAAACTACTTTGTCTTCTGGATTATTTGTTTCTTCCATCTCTTGATCTTTATTATGGCCAGTATTGCAGCTCCATGCTAGAAAAACGGCACTCAAAATTACTGCACTTAGAAATTTGCTCTTAAAAGGTTTCATCATCATCTTTAGATTTATAT
>DXEZ01000187.1 GCA_019114715.1 Candidatus Sphingobacterium stercoripullorum
AAAAACTCCGCTAGTGAATGGTATTCTTCTCCTATTTTATGGGCATAAGCATTTAAATCAATCCATGCTACATAGCTAGCATCGGGAATGTGAAATTTCGCATCTGGGAGCAGCTCCGCAAGTAGCTTCTGAAGTTCCTGGAAGCTCCCATCTAAATAACGATTTAATTTTTTCAGCCACTCTGCACCACTTTGGTAGGCTGCTTGAGCGGCAACAATCGATAAAGGGGCAAGGCCATCCTTGTAGAGTTCATTCCAGCGTTCCCTAAGCTTGGGGTCTGCAATAAAGATATGAGACAACTGCATGCCTGCTATATTAAAGGTTTTACTCGGCGAAGTGCAGGTTATAATGCGCTGCTCACCTTTAAATAAACGGGCTAGGGGTATGAAAGTTTTTCCCTCTCGCAATAAATCGCAGTGTATTTCATCGCTAATGAGCCAAATGTCCCTTTTTATACAAATTTCACCGATTTCCCAGAGCTCGCTCTCTGTCCACACTCTTCCTGTGGGGTTGTGCGGGTTGCAGAAGATGAACATTTTTATGCGCTTATGGGGATCATCGAGTTGCTCTTTGATGTCTTTAAAATCCAGATTGAACTGCCCATTTTCTTTAAGTAAGGGAGAGAAATAGGCATTCACGCGATTCACGCGAGCAGCTTGATAGAACGGCCCGTAGGAAGGGGTGTTGAATAAAATACCTTCACCCTCTTGGACCGTTAGGGCTACTAAGCGGTAAAGTGCAAAGACGACCCCCGGGGAAAATACCAATTCTTCGGTGTTTATCCTCCACTTGTAGTGCTCCCAGAACCACGCCGATAGGACTTCAAGATACCTGTCATCGGGCTCACTGTATCCCAATATTTCCCGATCTAGGCGACCTTTAATCGCATCAAGGATGAACCTTGGTGTAGCCAGGTCCATATCAGCAACCCACATACGAATGTATTCCTTTAAATCTATTTGGGACTTGAGCTGCTGCCCCTTCTTAGATACTAATAAGCGGTCTGGCCACCCTTGGTAGTTAACGCTATGGGTGTTCTCTCTATTTATTATTTTATCGAAATCCATCGTCAGAGTTTTTATTGTGGTTTTAATTTTGCCGACATCAAATGGGGCTCATAAAAGTGCAAATTATCGATTTTTTCAAAAAGAAGTAAGGAAACTTTTAATAATTAGTAAAAAAATGTAGCTTTGCTCCACAATATACCCAGGTGGCGAAATTGGTAGACGCACCATCTTGAGGGGGTGGCGCCGCAAGGCATGGCAGTTCGAATCTGCTCCTGGGTACATTAAGGCAGCTTGAAAAAGTTGCCGTTTTTATTTCATTGCCTGCCACCTGGCTGTTAAATGAGCATAGAATCGGTCTTGTTTAACTTATCAACCAACCGGTTTTAATCATTTTCTTCTAAACTGCCCTTAACGGACAACTTTCTAATCAATATTGTTATTGCTATTTATGCAATATTTAGCGGTTTTGTGAGTGTAAAAAACAATAAAACGTACGAATCTGCAGGTAATATTGGCAAACATGCATGATTATGCATTATTTTTTCTATGTTTATGCTGTAATCAGTTGCAAATAGTATCTAAGGTAAATGATGCTTGTGATAGTGGTGGTTGAAGGCTTGTCCTTGTTGTGATGAATGAAGATGAAGCATTTCTTAAGGAAGTATATACTACCTTTCTTTTTACTTTATATACGAATGAGAAAGAACGAAATAACATAGAGCAATGATAAAAAAGATATACAGATGGTAAAGACCTGTCTTAATCTCATACTGAGAATCTATTTGAAAAAGGTGGATATCTATGAAACGCTTTGGTGAGGGGATCCTGCGATGGGGTGATTACTTTTCTTAAAGTCTATACGAGCATTAATTAGTTTGTTGTTTTACTTGCATACTTTGTTGGATGTAACAAGGGCCGAAAGACAGGCTAACGCTCACATAGCGTTCAAATAAAATTTTGAGTTTTATTTTAATTCCATAGATAATTTGGATGTTGGTGCTGGGGTAGAGCGTTTTTACGTTTCTAGTTTCTCCAGAGAGCAGAAACTCAAGTAGTCAAGCATTTTGGTGTAGTAAATATATAATACTTTAAACTAACAATTATTCATGAGGAAAACAATACTTTTCTGTACGGCATTGGGCGCTTTATGGAATGTGCAAGCAGCGGATATTCCGATGCGGCATTCTTTCTTGCCTGATGCTTCAAGGGCGCATCTAGTCAATGCACCTTTGCAAGACACGGTACAAGGTATAGTGTCAGATGAAAATGGACCGGTCGCGGGCATTACAGTCTCGCTAGTAGGCTCCACAGTATCCACTCAAACCGACAGCAAGGGACAGTTTACTATAGCTGCTCCTAGGGGTTCAACACTTCGATTCAGTAGCATCGGTTATGCTACCCGAGAGGTGGCGGTAACTACCAGCACTATGGATGTGCTAGTACATGCCGATGCCCAGCTCGTGGATGAAGTGGTGGTGGTAGGTTACGGTACTCAAAAACGATCCAACGTAACGGGTGCTGTATCTACAGTAGATACCGAAAAAACTTTCGAAACGCGACCTATTACCGATGTTGGACGTGCACTTCAAGGTGCCGTATCGGGACTTTCTGTAACCACTCCAAGTGGAGAGATTGGTGCCGATCCTACCATCCGGCTAAGGGGAGTGACCGGTTCTTTGCAAACAGAAGGTGGCGCGTCTCCATTGATATTAGTCGATGGGGTGGAAATACCCAACTTATCTATGGTGAGCCCCTCGGATATAGAATCTATGTCTGTCGTGAAAGATGCTTCAGCAGCAATTTACGGTTCTAGGGCCGCCTGGGGAGTGATTCTAATAGAAACAAAATCAGGAAAAAGAAATACCGAAACCTCGATAAACTATTCCAATAATGTGGCTTTTCAAACGCTAACGGCAACGCCCGAGATTGCTAGTGGTGCAGACGGAGCGAGAGCCGGCTTATTGGCCCTTCAACGTAACAACCCCTCGCTAACTGGGTATGTAAACCTAGGGACGCGTTACGATGAATACGCTATAGAAAAAATGGAAGAGTGGGATATGCTCTACGGCAATCAAAACCTAGGCCTGGAGATGGTGGAAGGTAGAGATTACGAAGTGAAAGACGGATACTTGTATTTCCACCGGAGTTTCAATGCCGAGGACATGTTTATGAAGAAGTATACGCCGCAGCAAAATCACAACCTGAATATAACAGGAGGCTCGGATAAGATAAACTACAATGCAGGGTTTGGCTTGGTGTCCCAAACGGGAATATTGAAAGACAACCCCGATAAATACAATCGCTATAACTTCAACTTAGGTATTAATGCAGACTTGACCGATTGGTTGACAGGTTTTGCGAAAGTGTTGTACTCCAAGTCGCAGATTAGTAAGCCGTTCTCTTACAATGGAGATGTGTACGATCCGGTTTTTTACCTCTACCGCTGGCCGATGAACTTCCCTTACGGGACGGTAGATGGCCTACCTATGCGCAACGCCATTACGGATGTGCAGCAGGCTAATCTGAACCATCGAGGCTTCAATATGGGGCGTTATACTTTTGGCGGTAAGGCGAAAGTATTACCCGGGCTAACCATAGATGCAGATTATACGTATTCTCAGTTTCTAAGTAGTTTTGATGAAAATGGTGGCGAGGTAAAAGGATGGGACTTTTGGAATAAAAACGAGTTTGAATACATGACTTATACCGGTGCCTCGTCCAATCGAGCGCGTAAAGAGCGTTCTTTACGAGAAAGGCACGTCGCCAACTTATACGGTACTTACGATACGAATTTCCAAGAGCATAACTTCAAGTTTATGGCAGGTGGAAATGCAGAGTTGTTTAAGGGCGACAATATATGGGGCCAGCGCTTAGGACTGTTGGATCCAAATTACCCACAACTAGGCCTCGCTACAGGAGATATGACCACCAGTTCAGGAGCATCCCACTGGTCTACACTGGGCTTTTTCGGTCGTATAAACTACGATTACCAGGATAAGTACCTGCTAGAGGTGCTTGCTCGTTACGACGGATCCTCTCGCTTTAATAAAGATAATGTATGGGGCTTTTTCCCAGCGATTTCGGCAGGTTATGTGCTGACCGAGGAGAATTTCATGGATTTTTCACGGCCGTATTTGGATTTCTTAAAGCTTAGAGCTTCATGGGGTAGCGTAGGAAACCAAACGGTACCTTCAGGCTTATACCTATCCACCTTAAGTCAAGCGCCCACCAATTGGGTGGTGGATGGAGTGAATCAAAACACCATGTCCACACCGTCGATAGTTTCTCAAGATTTAACTTGGGAAACCGTAACAACTAAAGAGATTGGTATCGATGCTGCACTCTTCAATAACAAATTAAATGTAACCTTCAACCGTTATAGAAGGACCGTCTCTGACCTGATCACCGGCGGAGTAATCTTACCTTCTAGTTATGGTGCACCTTCTCCTCTGCGGAACTTCGGAGAAATGCAAACCAACGGTTGGGAACTGGAACTTGCCTATAATCAAGTGTTTGAAAACGGCCTGAGTATGCGTTTAGCAGGTCAGCTTTCCGACTACAAAGAAACTATAACTAAGTTTGATGGACAGGCACTGGTGAATGCTAATGGGACTTCTTCCAACTATACCGGCAAAGTGATCGGTGAGATTTGGGGTTATGAAACTGAGCGCTTATTCCAAGAGGATGACTTTATAAAAGGTAGCGATGGCAGTTATACGCTAAAAGAAGGAATCCCTACTCAGGAGTACTACGAAACGACGACTTTCAAATACGGCCCAGGTGATGTGAAGTACAAAGACTTAAATGGCGATGGTGAGATAGGCGTGGGAGACGGTACTGTTGAAAACCCAGGAGATAGGCGTATCATTGGAAACTCGAACCCCCGTTATCAATACGGCTTTAGAGCAGACTTTGCTTATAAGGGCTTTGATCTAGGCTTTTTTATTCAAGGGGTAGGAAAGCGTCACAACTGGGTAGGTGGAGATTTTGCCGTACCGGGATGGAGACCAGCAGAAGCTTGGTATACGCACCAAATGGACTACTGGACTCCAGAGAATACCGGAGCGTTCTATTACCGTCCTACTGACCAAGGGCAGAGCAACACAACAATGAACCATATGCCACAGACTAGGTATTTGCTGGATATGTCTTACTTGAGGTTGAAGAATTTAACTTTCGGCTACACACTGCCGGCGAGCGTTCTCGAGAAAGCACATATCTCCAAATTCCGAGTCTTCTTCTCGGGAGAGAATATCTTCGAACTGGATAACCTAGATGTTCCTATGGATCCAGAAACCGATTATACAGAAACTGGACGGAATGATGCCAACACTTTTGGCCGTTCTTATCCATTCCGTAGAACATTTTCAATGGGTGTACAATTAACATTTTAGACATGAAACTACTTAAATATATAGCATTAGCAGGAGTTATTTCCATGTCCTCGTGTACGAAGGACTTC